>NZ_JAVRCE010000034.1:0-79282 GCF_034530915.1 Nostoc sp. DedQUE09 | reverse complement strand
GTAATTCTTGATGCACTAATATTTAGTGTGCCTCATTTACCTCAAATCTGCTGTAAGACTTACTTTTTGCTGAATAATTTAAAAACATCACCAAAAAATAAAAGCTATGCACCTTGATCGCTTTTTTCCCATGATTATTTTCATCGTCATATCACTAGGTTTTATTGGTGCGTTCTTGCTACCCTATCTTTTAAATATTTTATTGGATCAAAAGAGTTCCTACAAAACAAATATAACTAATTCTAGCTACTACTCTCATGACACAGATACTAGTTGGAATTCTTTAGATGCTGCAAGTTATGGCGACGGAAGTAGTAATGACTCAAGCAGTTGCGATAGTGGCGGATCTGATGGGGATGGTAGTTGTGATAGTGGAGGTGATTAAATACTCAGTTTAAAGACTTAGTGGAATAAAATCACGGAAACTGTAAATATCCATCAAGCTGAAACGAATCTGTCACAGCTTTTGTTGCGGGTAGAACATGGAGAAGAAATCATTATTTCTGACGGAGGCATTCCTGTTGCCAAATTGGTTCCGTTTCGCACCTTATCAAATCGCCGCGATAGTTTAGGACAGGATAAAGGGTGTTTTCTAGTGCCAGAGGACTTTAACGCTCCTTTAACGGATGAGATGTTGGCAGCTTTTGAGGGCGGTGAGGAGTAAAACTTTTGCTAGATACGCAGTGTTGGTTATGGTGGTTTGCACAACCAGAACGTTTGAATAAGGAAGTGATGCCTACAATGGGCTGTTCGTTGACGTACACATTGCTGATGAAACTTGTTAACCGACTCATTGTAAACTGCTATAGCTTGTATTTTTTCTTGTCAATGTAATCGTCAATATTTTGCAGCAGATGAGTTAGGTATTTAACTAATTTATTTTTATCATTGATCAACTTGCTCCAAGTTATTTGATTTGATGCATCACAAAATGAAACATTTCCATGTGCTAAATCACATCGTATCTTGACTGCAAAATTGAGAAGTTCATCTATCTCTTTGTCAGGAACTCCTAGATTTCCATAAAAACCATACATATCTATGATTCCTTTGATAGTTTTAGCATCTAAATTTCCTGAGATTGGAATGTTAGTTGGATCTAACGTAAGTATCTCATCATCTAAAACTGCTCTGATTGCTTCATAAAGATTATCTGCCACAGTTTCCTTTTTGATATAGGAGTCTCTGAAACTTTTACTTTGATCGTTTAGTAACCATAATTTCTTTATTTTTTGGTTTAGCTCTTTATAAGTCAACTTGTCAACTAATATCGAATCATGAATTGCAGCTATCCCATTTTTAACAGAGGATTCAATTAGGTTATATAATAGCAAGTAACAATGAGACTTCAGGATTTTTTGAAGATCGCTATCAACCACGTACTCACCCGACGGAAAAATTATTGAACTTGTAGAGAATGCTCCAAGTTGTTCAATTTTATCTACTAAATCAAAATACTTATCGATTTCGGCTACTCGCCTGTGAAAGTCTCTTAAAAACTCTTTCATAGGCTGTGATTTAGAAGCTTTTCCTTAACATAATCAATTCTTTGTCGCATATTCTCAGGCTTATGGGTTTGGTAGCGACCTATCGGAATGCGGAAAGAATTGCTCTGATTATTCTTATCTGATGATTTCCACAAATTTTTAACAACTAAATCAGGCTTTTGTTTGAGAGCTAGATAAGAGCCAACTGAAATAGCTTCAAAGTAAGGACGTGAAGTCGCATCAGAATCCTGATATTTCTTAAATCCACTTGGAAAAGTCTTTACTATAAAATCCAACATTCTTTTAAAATCATATATTTTTTGCTTTTTCTCTTCATTTGTAAAAGTCCTGTTCTTCCAAAGAATATATTCATCAAGAAATCTGGCTACCCCAGTTCTTTCAAGATCGTTATGATTTTTAACATCAGCAATTATAAATTCTGGGTAGGTTTCCGAAAAAGCAAAAAACCTTAGAACTAGTTCAGCTTCTTCATTTCTATTTTGGAAGTATTTATAAATTGGGCATAGATCAACAAGTATTTTCGTCTTGGAACATTCAAAAACAAAATCTATAAAATCACCTCTATATACCCCTTTTCTTGTCTCCATAGGAGTTAGATCGAGGCTGCTAGTATTAATCCTATCAAACATATCATTTCTCACTCTTTCATCAGCTTTATCTGAAAGAACGATCATTCTAATAGGAGTATTCTTAAACTTTCTTTGGCGTGATGGTGGAAAATCGTTAAAGTAGAAACCGTTGAGGTAATTTAATGTTCTTAGATTGGTTAATCGCAACTGGTTCTTTATAAAAGCTGCAAGAGTTCTAACTCTCTGAGAACCATCAACAATTTCCAGTCGTCCAGTTTCTTTTATCTCAGCGACAAAGAGCAAAGGGATAGGCAAACCAAGAACAATGGATTCAATTAATTTAGATTGACGGGTAATATCCCATACAAATTCTCTTTGATACTCAGGTACATAAATCTCACTGAGATCATCATCATCTTTCTCTAAATATTTGTTGACTATAATCTCGATCGTAAATTCTCTAGTATCATAGTCGATTTCTTGTCTTCTTTCTTCGATCTGATCTTCCGCCATATTGATACTGTTTGGACTAACTGCCTTAGACATAAACCCTCGCTTCTATATCGCTTTTTTTAATATAGCTATAGCTATCGTCAAAATGTGGCAAGATATAATCGCTTTACAACTAACTTTGCATAACCGTACCCCAATCCACTCACAGAGTACTCCACTCAAGATGACTTTTATCAAGATCCTTGGTTTGGATAAAGCGCAGGTACTCCCACACTTTTTGCAATCCCTCGCAGTCGGGACAAGTTGCCTTTTTTCAATTCAGAACTAGTTTCTTGCTGTAGCGACTCCAAAAGGATCTGCACTAGTGTCCAGCGATCGCTAATTGGTAACTCTAATACCTGCTTTTGCAATTGTTGTAATTTCATGATGATTTTTCTATCTCAGGTTATCTCATTTTTAATTGTAAATTAGCTCTTTTGCAATTCGATAGATACAGCAATGCAGTTCTACTCAAGACATTGCCATAATTTAAATACGATCGCTCCCACCCACCATGCAATTCGCAGACTTTTGGTATATTGTCGCACTCAGCGAACAGTTACAACCTAACAAAGTATTATCACGCACCATTTTAGGAGAATGGTTAGCGATATTTCGCGGTGAAGATGGACAACCCGTAGCTTTGCGCGATCGCTGTTTACACCGCAATAGCCGTCTATCATTAGGTAAAATTTGTGACGGTGCTTTACAGTGTCCCTATCATGGTTGGGTATATGACGCGGTTGGGAACGTGATTGCTGTTCCAGCCGAAGGAAATGATTTCAAACCTTCCCCACAGCGTCGAGCCAAGTGTTACGCTACCAAAGAACAGGATGGCTATGTTTATGTGCGGTTAGGTGATAGCGTTGATTTTGAACCATTTTCTATGCCTCACTACGGACAAACAGGATGGGAGACGGTACGGGTAATTAACCGTTTTGCTAACAATGTTACTAATTGTGCAGAAAACTTTATTGATATTCCCCATACGGCTTTTGTTCATCCTGGTGTTTTCCGTACTTCCCGCCAACAAAAGTTAGAGATGACTGTTGAACGCTGCAATGGTTCGGTTTTGGTGGAATATCGCAACGAAAACAGTAATTTGGGATGGTATAGCCGTTTTCTGAATTTGCAGGGTGCAGAGATTAAACATAGTGATCGCTTTTATATGCCAAATATTACCTCTGTAGAGTATAAGATGGCACATAATCGCCATTTGTTCATTACCAGTCAATCTATCCCAGAAACCAATAATTCAACTCTGGTTTACACCGATGTCACCTACAACTATGGTATCTGGAATAAGTTAGCACGTCCCTTTGTGTGGTGGACTGCTCAACACATTATCCGTCAAGACGTGGAAATTTTGGGTATTCAGGGGGAAGCGATCGCTAAATACGGGACACAATTTTATAATACGCCTGCGGACACAATTCATATATTTGTAGAGTCAATTATGGCAGCTATATCTCGTGGAGAAGATCCGCGTTTATTGCCAAATCAATCAGTAAAAGTTACATTTTGGGTTTAAGAATAATTCGTAATTAATTAATATCAGTGTGAGTAATCAGAAGTGGGAATAAAAAACTTTTCACAACTACTAATTTTTGGTTCTTTTATCGGATTAGTTGGTTGGACTATTATCAATCAGGTTGGACGAACTCAACTTAAAGTTAAAACTCGTGAAGATTGGCTAATAGATGTTGCCGGATTAACTATTCAAGGAATTTTAATTCCCTTACTACAAGCGACTTTAGTTTATTGGCTATATCAATATTTACTACCCACTAAACAAGGATATTTAAAAGTACCATTACTTCCAAGTTTTATTATCAGTTTTGTTTTGATCGATTATTTATATTATTGGAATCATCGTTTATTACATAGTAAATTGTTGTGGAAAGTTCATCAAGTTCATCATACTGTTACTCAGATGGATGTATTAGGAACTTCTCGCAACACAGTTTGGACAAGTTTGTTAATTATTTATTTATGGGTACATACTTTATTTTTATATTTGTTAGCCGATCCCACAGGTTATTTACTTGGAGTAAGTCTAACTTCTGCCTTAGATTTATGGCGGCATAGCGACTTGATAATTTCTCAAAATACCAGGCTTTATCAATTTTTATCTTCTTGGCTAATCTTACCACAGGATCATGCTTGGCATCATTGCCGCGAAGTCCACAATTATAACTATGGCGCTAATCTGAAAATTTGGGATAAGTTACATGGAACATATTATGAAAGCGAAAAATTGCCATCTATAATCGGAATTCCTAGCTCATTAAACTTGTTCCAAAAACTTTTATTCCCATTTTAATGACAGTTCTAAGTAAAATTCTTTCGTTTTTTCCCACCTTTATATTATTGCTCACTGGGGCAGCGATAGTCTACCTCGCCTATTCACCCAACATCTTCAGCATTCTGGCGGTGCTTCTTTCTATTTATGGGCTACCAGTGCTAGTTTACCGCTTGCATGAATGGGTTTATCCTGTGCGCGAGGGTATTAGTTATCTGCTAGGTGAAGAATATAGTCCTTGGTGGGGTAGTCATCAAATCCAGGTAATTTATATTGCAATTCCGGTGTTGGAAGCACTGCTGCGACTGATTCCGGGGGTATTTTCCTGTTGGTTGCGATTGTGGGGTGCTAAAGTGGGGCGAGATGTGTACTGGACAACAAGATTGGAGATTGCCGATCGCAGTTTATTAGAAATTGGCGATCGCGTCGTTATCGGGCATGGTGTCGGTATCTATTCTCACATCATTAAACCCCGCAAGCAAAATTTAATGTTGTATGTCAAAAAAGTCAAGATTGGCAGCAATGTTTTTGTGGGAGCCGGATCTAATCTTGCTCCCGGTGTAATCATTGATGACGGTTCTTACTTACCAGCAGCCACCAACCTTTATCCTAATCAAAAGGTACAATAATGCGTCCGATTATTCAGCTTTTTGGGCAAATTCTCGCGCCAACTGCGAGGCGATTTCATCAAGCTTTAGATAACCCAAAGTTAATGCAGACATCTGTACAGAGGGAGATTTGCGATCACCTAATCAAGAGTGAGTATGGTAAAACTTTGGGGATTCATTCTGTAGATGATTGGCAGCGTGTACCAATCGTAGATTATGATGCACTCGAACCCTGGTTAAACCAGAAACAGCAGCAAATTTCTCTCACACCAGAACCTATTTTGTTCTATGAAAAAACCTCCGGTAGTAGTGGGGCAATAAAATGGATTCCTTATACTCAATCTTTGCGGCGATCGTTTAATCAGATGTTCTGCGTATGGGCGCATGATTTGATTGTACACGGGCCGAAATTTTCCACAGGCAAGATTTATGCTTGTATCTCGCCGCAATTAGATGTAGCTGATAATCAAAGTTTACAGAACGATTTAGATTACTTAGATGGCTGGTTGCGTTGGTTTTTACGTCCTTGGTTGGTGATGCCAAATAAACTTAATCGGCTGCATGACGCGAACCTATTCAAACATCAACTAGCTTTGGCATTATTAGAGGCTGAAAAACTAGAAATTATTTCTATTTGGAGTCCTAGTTTTCTGCAAGTACATTTAAAATATATTCAAGAAAATCAAGATTTCTTGCAAACGGAATTACACAACCGGATTTCACCTCATCGGCTGCAACACCTGTGCGAAAGTAATATTCCCTGGATGCAACTCTGGCCAAATTTGAAGCTGATTTCTTGCTGGGATAGCGCCAACGCAGCAGATCAAGCTCAGGGATTAAGATCGCAATTTCCAGGTGTATTAGTTCAAGGTAAAGGACTACTAGCAACCGAAGCGCCAATGACGATTCCCTTGATTGTAGCTGGAGGATGTGTTCCAGTTCTGGATGAAGTGTTTTTTGAGTTCGAGGATGAGACTGCTTCCCTGTATGGTTTGCATGAACTCAACATTGGCAAGGAATACACGATTATTTTATCCCAAAAAGGGGGTTTGTATCGTTATCGAATTGGCGATCGCATCCGGGTAACTCATTACTATCGCCACACTCCCTGTTTAGAGTTTCTCGGACGACATCAAGCTATTAGCGATTTGGTGGGTGAAAAGTTGCAAGAAACCTTTGTAAATAATGCTCTGACTCTGCTGAACTTGCAAGAAACTAATTTTAAAAGCTTGATGCCCATTGCCGATCCTGCACACTATATTCTATTACTAGATTCGGCAACACAAAGCCCAGAAATTATTGCTCAACATCTGGATCTGGCTCTATCAGAATCGTATCATTACAAAAGAGCGCGATCGCTCGGTCAACTCGCATCACCACAGGTTTTAATTTCTAGTCAAATTCCTGAAATATTAGTTTCCCATCGTACCCGTACTGGAAGTATCTGGGGAGGTATTAAACATCCAATTTTGGCAAAATCACCCATTAGCACTGAACTTCTACAAGAATTGAAGTTGAAAATTGCCCAGAAATAGCTTACCAAGTACTAGTACCACACGGCAGCAATAAATCACCCATTCCAAATTAATGAAACGCTTACCCTGTGTTCATTTTTAATTTTTAATTTTTAATTTTTAATTCCGCCTTGCGGTACTAGCCTTTTTAAGTTTGATTATTTAGCGTGATTCTAATTTAACAACTCGCTCCTCTAATTTATTGACTTGTTGCTTCAATTCAATCACCAAAGTTGCAAGCCGATCAAACATCGGATCTTGCTGTGATAAGTTCCTTCTAGAACCACTTGACTGTCGTGGGGTAAGTGTTGTTCTTGAAGATGGAGACTGCCGAGTTTTACCTAGCTGAGACTCTAGCTGATTTAACCGCGACTCAACACGATTCAAATCCGCTTCCAGATTATAGATGCGGGACTCTACTTGCTGCGATGAGGCAGTTTTAGAAAAAAAACTGCCCCAGATTATTGTTATTAAAATCCCGGCGATTACTAGCACCTTGATTTTTTTCATACCAATAGCTGACTTGTTAGAACAGTCTATCTAACCAGACTTGGTTGAGATAATTTACAGACTAAAAATCTGTAAATATTTCATTTTTCATCAGGTTTTAAGTTAGAAAATAAACTCTGCCAATCGATATTGACAGTATTTTCTCCCTGTTTAACCTCAAATGTGACGTTAGACGCTTTTCCTAGTTTTAGCGCTTGTACGCAAAGTTCTGCCACATCCTCACGGCTGATTTTGCCTCTAATATTGTCACCTTGCTCAAATATTAATTCCTTACCCCCTGCGTCTTCAGTTAAAGCACAAGGTCTAATAATGGTATAAGGAATTCCGCTTTCTCTTAAACTATCTTCTCCCTTCAACTTCCAAGTTAAAATTCCTCCCAATTGATCGTTTAATTTCACTGCTGGCGGTTCTTCATCTAAATTAATGCCAGGGCGGCCGGGACGAGTGACACCTGCTGAACTGACGAGGATAAATTGTGGTAAAACTGTCTCCCCATAAGCTTTAATTGATTCCACCTCTAAAGCAAAACCACCTGGGGAAAATTTGGGATTTAAAGCGCCATCATGTTCAAATTTGCTCAACATCAGTTGGAATGAACAAATTCTACTTTCTTCAAGTGGCGGTGCATCTTTGACAATTTTTGCTCGAAATACGGGAATCAAATCTGCAAAAGGAATGTGAATATCTATCCAAGTATTAGCTACAGTATCAAAAGAATAGCTATAGCCAATACCATCCCATGTTGTATCTGTCCGTAGAAAGATTTTATAACGCTGACCGTCACCTTTGACGCGCAATTTCACTCCTTTATAACCAGATAAGTTAAAGGGTGGATCAAAATTTTTCGTTCTGACAGAAGCAAATCCTCCAGAATTAGCGGTGGAGACATTCCCAGCAAATAAAGCTGTATTTTCTACTAATTGGATATTACTGGCACTCACGCCACCCATGACGACATCATCCAGCGCTCCCCAGTTATCCTTTAATTCTGCTGATGGCTTGGTGAAATCAAATATTAGTTTTTCGTTTGCTTGGGGTAAATATTTTGCCGCCGCTTCGACTAAGTTTTTGACTCCTTGATATTCTACATTTTCAGGAGTGTCACCAACAATTTCTGGCTGGTAAAATTTAACACCTTGATAATATTTGGCTCTATCTGCTGTATCTCCCTCAACTGGTTGTACACGTACTGCTGTACAACAAATTACAGCTTGGATATCAGCCATAACTAAAGGAGTTAAAGTTTCTGGGTGCGTGATATCCGCAACTACTAAATCGATATCATTACCAAGAATTGACCGCGCTTTGTCAATATCTCGAACTAGGGCGCGAACTTTATAACCTTGTTGGAGCGATCGCTGCACGACTCGTTTACCAACACCACCTGTTGCACCTGCTACTAATATTACACCCACATTTCTTCCTCCATTGGGTCTATATTGATTATCCTTAGGACGACCTTGGATTAATTGCTGTACCCAGTTAAGGAAAGGAATTACCTCAAAGTAAGTCAGGGTTTCGATAAACCTGCCTAAGTCCCATTGAGAACGATTTTTGTCAGTCATATTTGCGTCCTCATAACTTTATTTACTCTAACAATTTTGGGGAGAGTGGCGAGTCAATACTTTTCGGTTAAGGGGAAAAGGGGAAAGGGAAAGGGTTTGATATTTACCTTTACCCCTTACCCTTTAACCTTTACCCAGACCAAAAGATTATCCGAAAAGTGTTGAGTGGCGAGTAATGTAGTTCAACTATTTGAAAAGCGCTGTAATTTATTTAGAGCACAAAAGTATCAAAAACAAGGTGTAGGCTGTAGGGGAAGGACGAAATGGTAAGCTGAGATTGTAGTTATCTCCGACAACAGGCATCAATTAGTATCGCTACCAGAGCAATAAAGCAGGCAAAATATAGCTTCCGGGCAACAATGCAAAAACTCCTTTTTAATGACAAAGATAGATTTAGAGCGCAGGCCCTATTCCTTGGTAAAGGTATTAACTTAAAGACGCTGGATAATTACGTTTCCTTGGCTAGTATGCCACTAATGATTAGAGTCGGTGAAGAAGGCTACGCAGTATTGTTGGCTTATGGTGCAGTTGTCCTGTTTAACCTTGAGCCTGTAGAGAAGGTAGCCTTTTTGACCAAACTATCTTCTCAAATTAATGGCCCTTTTGCCGACCCAGAAACAGAAGAGGTAGAAGTTAATCTCAGTATTAGTGAGAGCGAACGAGCTAAGGAAGGAAAAATTTTACTGCATGAATTGAGTATAGAACGCTTGCAGATAGTGGCTGATATTCTCGCTAAGAGTGTTGTGCTGTCTCACTATGAAACCAGCCTAGCAACTGTATTCGATCAAATTGAACCGTTTGCAGCTAGTCTCCAGCGTGAAAACAGGAGTAGACAACAAAGCCGAGAATTACTGCGTCAACTTGGGACTACCCTATTAATTCAACATAAAATTGTCGGTCAAGTAGAGATTATCGATAAGCCGGAGTTGCTTTGGGAATCTCCACAGCTAGAAAACTTATATCTGCGCTTGGAGGATGAATACGAAATTCGTGAGCGTCACCATGCTCTAGAACGTAAACTAGACCTAATTGCCCAAACCGCCCAAACGGTGCTGGAGTTCATGCAGCATAGCAGTAGTCAGCGAGTAGAGTGGTATGTGGTGATTCTGATTGTGGTAGAGATTCTGCTGTCACTTTATGACATCCTTTTCAAAAGCTAATCTTAAATTTGGGGTTGTGAGATGGCAGCGATCGCAACTACTCAAAATTTAGAGTGACACTATTAATAAGTTGCAAGCTCGGCTACGAACTGAAACTAGGCAGAAAAAAGCAGCGATCGCCTTGCTTGATAATGCTAAGTTGAAGTATCAATTCCTTCTCAAGTCGTATATGTCAGATATGACTAAACAAAATGACCGTACCCAAATTAACTTTAAAAGAATCTTGTTACTTGTTGGACTTGGAGGATTACCGCTTGGGATTTTAACTATTTTTATTCAAGTTCCACCAAGCTGTGGCTGTAATAATAGCAGTAAGATTACAATTGGAAGTTTTATTAGGGCACAACAAGCATATTTTTCTGAAAAATCAGTTTTTGCTCAATCGTATAGCTTGTTAGAGCTTGGAGATGGAGATAGACCAGCAGCTACAACCCACTATCGATATTCTGTAGAAATGGGTAAGAATAAGTCATTTATATATGCAACGCCTACAAAAGAGCTACCGACTGATTTATTGAAATTAGGTCTGACAAAAAAGGGTTTTAACAGCCTTGTAGGCGCAGTTGCTTACGATACACAAAACAAAACTACTGTTTCAATAATGTGCCGTTCCGAGAAACAGACTTTAGATGAACCTCCCAAACCTGTTTTCAAGCAAGATAAGTTTAGCTGCCCTATCGGGTTTCAAACTATCAACTAAGATGGGTTGATGAAAATCGCTAATTCTATTTTTTTATTTGTTATAAACTAATGAGTGATATCATGTCCGCCAAATTACCCATAATAAAAGAACCCCACCCCCAACCCCTCCCCGCAGGCGGGGAGGGCAGGGTGGTTTCATACGAAAAAAGAAAAATACATAAGTCTTGATTTCTCGTTTTGTGTCCAACCTTTTTCCCTCTCTCCAAACCTCTCCCCCACGGGGGGAGAGGCTTTGAAACCCAGTTTTATGTTTTTCTCTGGTTGTATGAAACCACCCTGCTCCCCGCAGGCGGGGAGGGGAGACAAAGCATAGCTTTGGCGGGGTGGGGTTCTTCGGGTTTAATAAGCAATTAAGCGGACATGATATGATATCATGTCCGCATAATTAGTTATGATTCCCACAATCATTGCACCCCGCCCCCAACCCCCTCCCCGCAAGCGGGGCTACCGTGTATACACAAGTTGAATTACCCCCCTTAATCCCCCCGATGCATTGGGGGGAAACCGGAAAATCCAGTTCCCTCCCCTTTGCAAGGGGAGGGTTAGGGTGGGGTAAAACCGATATTTACCACTACCCAGCAATGTTATTACTAACTTACTGACAAACTGGAATACGGATTTGAAACTCCGCTCCCTCGCCGGGTTCTGAAGTGCAAGAGAGTGAACCACCATGTTTTTCGGTAACGATTTGGTAGCTAATCGACAAGCCCATACCTGTTCCTTTGCCCACAGGTTTTGTGGTAAAGAAAGGATCGAACAGGCGACGGCGAACAGGCTCTGGTATACTCATCCCATTGTCTGCAATCCGAATTTCAATTTGATGAGCATCAATTTGTTCAGTGTGAATAGTAATGGTTGGAGTTGTAATTTGTCCTTGATTATCTGTTAATGACTCTTCCAAAGCATCGATCGCATTACTCAACACATTCATAAATACTTGATTTAGCTGCCCTGCATAGCATTCCACTTGGGGCAAATTGCCGTAATGTTTAACAAGCTCAATACCAGGACGATCTGACTTGGCTTTGAGGCGATGTTGGAGAATCATTATGGTACTGTCAATGCCCTCATGAATATTAACAGCTTTAATTTCGGCTTCGTCCATACGTGAGAAAGTTCGCAGAGAAGCGACAATTTGCCGAATTCGGTCTGCCCCAACCCACATAGAAGATAGTAGCTTCGGTAGGTCTTCTAGCACGAATTCTAGATCGATCGCCTCTGCTTCTGACTGAATCTCTGAATGGGGAGATGGGTAATGCTTCTGATAAAGTTCCAGCAGTCTTAGCACCTCTTGGGTGTAACTGTTGGCATGGGTCAGATTGCCAAAGATAAAATTGACTGGATTGTTGATTTCGTGAGCAACCCCAGCTACCAGTTGCCCCAAGCTCGACATTTTCTCGGTCTGCACAAGTTGAGCCTGAGTTTGTTGTAGTTTATACAGAGATTTTTCGATTTGTTCGGCTTTTTCTCGCTCTCGCGTTTCGGATGCTTGCAAAGCTTCATTTTTAGTTTCGAGTTCTTGTGATTTAGCTTCGAGTTGTTCTGAGTAAGCTTGCAAGTTGGTGTAAAGACGGGCGTTGTCGATCGCAATCGAAATTTGTGCGATCAACAGACTCAGCACATTCACCCGTTCTGGGGTAAAAGCACCAGAAATGAGATTATTTTCCAGGTAAATAATCCCAGTAAACTTGCCAGAGTGAATCAGCGGCAAACACAAAATTGACTTGGATTGGTAAGTGGTGATATAAGCATCAGCCACAAAACGAGAGTCTTTAACAGCATTGTCTAAAACCAGATTGTTTCTAGTTCTTTCCACATAGTTGCATAAAGCAACCGGGAGTAAGAATGAATTAGTTTTATCCTCTGTGTTTACAACAACGCTAACCTCCTTACCGATAACTATTCCCGTCGCTTCTAATATCCATTGATTCTCGCGCTTGGCAATAAAGTAACCTTGTTGAGCGCCAGCATTTTCGATGACAATCTTCATCAATTTTTCGAGCAGGTGATTTAGCACCATTTCTTCTGACAGCACCTGTGCAGCTTTCATCACTGTCATAAAGTCAAGAATGTGAGCGTTTTCTGTAGTCGTAGAGCTTGTTTGAAGAGTGTGTAGGTAATTCGTTTCTGTTTTTTCTGTGTTTGACCGCAAAATTAATTGCGGATAGCGTGCTTCTAAATCTCTGACTTTAGCAACAGCACCCCAATGGCTATAGGCGTAGTAAGCATTTGTCATGTATGTTTGGGCGATCGCTTCTTTACGCCATGACAAATAGAATTTGGCTGCGAGTTCGTGGGCGATCGCTTCTTCGTTGATATACTCGTTTTCTTTAGCAAGTGCGATCGCCTTGTCATACATCTCGATCGCTTCGATTTTTTCGCCTAAAACCCGATGCCGTTCTGCCTCTACCAAATAGAATTTGTGTAAATGATTCATTGGGGCATAATCCGCCCATTTTTGGATTTTTTCTTGATTAGCTTGGACGCGATCGAGGATGGCCTTTTGCTCTGACTCTGAGCGATCGCGATAGACCGCTAGCCGTACTAAAGAATCATAAAAATTGAATAGAGGAACAAGGGGCATTCCTACCATTGCATCTAAATACTTCTGGGCTATAGCGAGATTCTCAATCGCTTCCGAGTAATTTTCAAACCAATAACAAAGCAAAAATTTGTTCAAATATATGTAGCCAACTCCCCCATTGTCGTTTGCTTGCTGGTGCAGTGGCAACCTTATATGTTCATCGCAGGCTTCACCCTTGAGCAGGCAGGGATTTTCATTTTTTCCCAGTAAATTTAAGGTAGCCTGCCAATAGATTTCTATATAATAAAGCGCTGTTTCTTGCTTGGTTTTATGAATAGCATCTCTGCTTCTTGCTATCTCTCTTTCAAGGACAGTTAGTTCTTTACCGCTAAAGTAAGCTAAACAGGAGTACTGGAATAGACTATATCCTGCATATTCTAAATCTCCTGTCTCCATTCCGCTAGAGTGACCTGACAGCAAAGGCTCTAAGGTTTCTCTCAGATGCTCTTTCCAATGTCGGATAAATAGGTTTACGATAAAAACTGTCTTGGCTTTGATTTCTTGAGCATTTAACTTTGACACTAGATTTAAAGCCAACTGACCAAATTTATAACCTGAATCAATATCTCCCACAATGGCACAAAGAAGAAAACCATAATTGGCATAAGCAAAAGGAGAAACGGCAGCATTACCATATTCGACGGATAATTGTACTTGTTTGCACACCGTCAAGGGCAACAGTGCAGGAGCAACAATATATGCGGGAGCAAAGATACTTGACAAAAGTCTAATGGCTGCTAATTTATAGCGATCGCTCATTTGAGGTAGTTCAATTAAATCCTCAATTCGCGTTCCACTCAAAATTGCCGCAGTGTCCGCCAATCCTTGCCCAATATCTGACGCGTTCGGTTCTTGAGGAAACTCCACCTCTAACAGCTTTAAAACTTGCAGTGCTGTGTTAACCGCTTCTAGTAGTCTGTTCTGCGCCATATAAGCTTGCATCTGGACTTCATACACTTTAATTTTGTCCAGTAGCGTCACAGCACAGTTTTGGACAATCTCAAACAATCTCTGCATTTCTTCAAAATCACCGCTCAAAAAAGCTGCCTCTGCCGCTTCTGAGTGCAGTGTTAATGTCAGTTCATATTCACACTTCCAGCTTTCTTCTGCTAACAGTCCCAAACCAACTTGCAAATATTTGATGGCGGAATCATGGGCTGTGGCTGCTTTTGCTCTTTGACCGGCGATGAGGTTTAGTTCTGCAAGTTGATATTTTTCTGTTTCAGATATCAGTAAATCAGTACCATAATTGAGTTGATTAACTAAAGCAAATATATTTTCTTTGCGTTCTTCTGGTGTTGTATTTTGTAGCAGTAATTGACCAATTTTCAGATGCGTTGCTTGCTTGCGATCGTTGGGAATCAGAGAATACGCCGCTTGCTGTACTCTGTCATGTAAAAACTTGTAATCAACCTTGACATCAGTTAAATTAATTCCGTCAGATTCATCCTGACTAAAGACTAAGGGAATTTTGTAATCCTGATTTAACGGCAGAATTAAGCCAGCTTGCAAGGCTGACCACAATTGCGCCGCAGTTGTAAGAGAAGATACTTCGTTAACGATCGCTAATACATCTAAGTTAAAAGTATTACCAATACAAGCAGCCAGTTTAAGAACTTGTTGCGTTTCTAATGACAATTTGCGAATATTTCTCGCTGTCAGTTCAACAACATTCAGGTCAGTAATGCCGATTGCTTGAATATGTTGGATATTCCATTGCCATACTCCTGAATGGAAGTCGTATGTTAGTAAGTCTTCTTGGTGTAGGGTTTTCAGCAGTTGTGTTAAGAAGAAGGGGTTTCCTCCAGTTTTGTGGAATAGTAATTCTGCTAGTGGCTGACTGTGTTCTATGTGATTCAATGTATCGTCAATTAACGCTTCTACATCCGTTAACTGCAATGATGACAAGACGATGTTATTCACCACCGCACCAGAAGATTGAATTTTGGACAAACTCATCATCAATGGATGGGTGGGCGACACTTCATTATCACGGTATGCCCCGATTAGCAATAAATATTTGCGCTCAATATCCGTCATCAATAGCTCAATTAAGTTTAATGATGCCGAATCTGCCCACTGCAAGTCATCCAGAAAGACAACTAAGGGATGGTCTTGGTTCGTGAATACCCCAATGAATTGCCCAAAAACGCGATTGAAACGGTTTTGAGATTCTGTTGCTCCCAATTGTGTTACAGGTGGTTGAGTACCAATAATGAGTTCGACTTCGGGAATCACATCGATAATGACTTGCCCGTTTTCTCCCAACGCAGTTAACAATTTCTCTTTCCACCCTTGAATTTGGGCAACGCTTTCGGTGAGTAATTGCTGAATCAAAGATTGGAACGCCTGAATCAACGATGTGTATGGAATATTGCGCTTGAATTGGTCAAACTTGCCTGCAATGAAATAACCTCTGGCCCCGACAATCGGTTTATGAACTTCATTGACGACACTCGTCTTGCCAATGCCCGAATAACCAGAGACGAGCATAAATTCGCTGCTACCACTTGCTACACGCTCAAATGCAGTCATTAATGTTGCTACTTCTGCTTCGCGTCCGTAGAGGTGTTGTCCAATCAAAAAATGCCCAGATTTATCCTGTCTCCCTGGTACAAAGTTTTCAATTTTGCCAATCACTTGAAGTTGAAACAAGCATTCCTCTAAATCCGCTTTCAGTCCCCAAGCGCTTTGATAGCGCTCCTCTGCTGTTTTCGCTAACAGCTTCAAAATAATTGCACTAATTGCCTCTGGTACATCTTCCAGAACGCGGCACACGGTTTCGCTACAGGGTGCGACTGGCATTTTGGCGATGTGACAGTGGATCAACTCCATCGGGTCACTAGCATAAAACGGCAGCGTCCCAGTTAGCATTTCATACAAGGTGACACCCAACGAATAAAAGTCGGTGCGATAGTCGCACACCCGGTTCATTCTACCTGTTTGCTCAGGCGACATATAGGCAAGAGTACCTTCAAGCAAATTTGGATTGCTCAAGGTGGGATTTTCTCGATCGAGGCGTGAAGAGATACTGAAGTCAATCAGTTTTATTTCTCCTGATTCGGGATTAATTAGAATATTGTGCGGCTTAATATCTTTATGTATAATTTTTTGGGCGTGTAGCTCTCCTAAAGTGTGCGCCAAATTAATCGCCACCTTGAGAAAAGTAATCAAAGTAGTTTTTTGAGTCGCAATCATTTCTTTGAGCAAGCAACCTGGAATATCTTCCAAAACCAAAGCCAAACCATGCTGATAATTCTTTAACTCGTAGGCTTTAACAATGCCAGGAATTTGCAGTGGCTCAATGATTTGATATTCGTGGCGCAGTCGAGCCACATCTTCCAAGGGTGGATGTTCGCACAGAAGAGTTTTGATCACCACAGAGACATTATCGGTTTCTCGCCGTCCACGATAAATGACGGTTTTACTACCGGAGTGAAGGGTTTCGAGGAGTTGATAACCAGATAAAGTAACTGTCATTGTTTTTTCTTGCAATATAAGCATTCTTAATTTGCCCATGCAAGTTTAGCTTTGTAACATCTGAGACAAAAATAAGCATATTTTTACGAGATGTTACATAACTAATTTTGTTTAAAAGTGTATATTATAACTTGATTTTCACGGTGTTTTACGTGTTTTTCTCTTGTTATGAAGCTAACGCTTATCTGATCACAGCCGCAGGTGAACAGATGACACAACGAATCAAAGCCAACGCCTATTTTCTCTTCAAATTGAATAATTTAGGACGCACCAAGAGACTCCATGAGCTGCGCTCACAAAGAACAATCAAAATAATCTGGGAATGATTTTGCGTTGTTTCAGCCTCTATTTTTAAGGCAGGTTTATATATTGAATTATATTTACCTAATTACCTCTGGAAATAGTCGCGCCAACTTTGGGGTAAGGCTTCAAGTTGAGCAGCACGACGAAGTAACTCTGGATTATCCTGCTCGCGCACATAAAGTCGAGTGATATCGGCAACTGTGATGTTATTATTATCTCGGCTCACCAACTCTAAAGTGTCTCCGGCTCCAACTTCGCCCTCTTGCAAAACACGAAAGTAAAATCCGGTTCGACGACTTGCGAGAAATTGCTTAACTATATCAGGTCGTCCAAAGCGAATCCCCAGTTTGTAGCAGGGTAAGCGAGGTTGTGTCACCATTAACCTGACATTGCCAATCTGAAAGCGATCGCCAATGTTAACTTCCTCTTCTTTCAATCCAGTGGTCGTAAAATTTTCACCAAAGATGCCTAGCGGCAGTTCTGTGTCAGGCAATTCACCCCGCCAATACTCGTAATGCTCGAATGGGTATAGATAAACTGCTTTATCTGCTCCTCCATGAACAGTTAAATCAGCCTGTCCATCCCCGTCCAAATTAAGCGATCGCACAGTAACGCGATCGCTAACTGGCTCTTTGAAAATTCCAGTGCTAACTGTTTTCCCTTTCCAGGTAACTTCACGTGGAAGTCCGACGTTGACAGAGATAAGTTTCATTTTCAGATACATGACCCAGTATCCAGTGGTATTTGCGAATAAACAAGCGGATATTCGTTAATCATACAGTTTTCTGAAATGAGGCGATCGCATTCGTGCATTCTCCAGGTATGAATACTGCACCCAAACAAGCAGAAAAGGTGGATGTGTGGCATGAATATGTCGGATATTGTGAATTCATCGGCAACAGTAAAACTACTGACTGCTAATTAGTTCCTTGATTTTCAGCTAAGTAATTACACAACTTCAGCAATTGCATATTTTAGAAGGATGCGAAAACGATGATTATCGTCATGAAATCCGGTTGTCCTCAGCAAGAAATTGAATTACTATTGACAGAACTTTCGCGCTGGAAGGTTGTCCCAGAAATCTCTGTAGGTAAACACAAAATAGCAATTGGTTTGATTGGCGATACAACAGAAATCGATGTGCAGCAAGTGCAAAATTTAAGCCCTTTTATTGAGCAAGTGCTGCGGGTAAAGAAGCCATTCAAACGAGCTAGTTTAGAGTTTCGTTATGGTGAACCCAGCGATGTAAAGGTGTCTACACCCTACGAAACTATCACCTTTGGTCAAAACCATCCTGTAGTCGTAATTGCAGGCCCCTGTTCTGTCGAAAGCGAAGAGATGATTGTAGAAACTGCGCTGCGAGTCAAAGCCGCAGGAGCAAAGTTTCTCAGAGGAGGTGCTTACAAACCACGAACTTCACCCTATGCATTCCAGGGACATGGAGAAAGTGCTTTAGACTGGTTAGCAACAGCTAGATCGGTTTCTGGCTTGGGTATTATTACTGAGGTGATGGATGGGGCTGAATTAGAAATGGTGGCATCAATCGCAGACATCCTGCAAGTTGGTGCCCGCAATATGCAAAACTTCTCCCTTTTGAAAAAAGTCGGTGCAACAGGTAAACCTGTGTTACTCAAACGTGGTTTATCAGCCACTATTGAAGATTGGTTGATGTCTGCTGAGTATATTTTGGCAGCAGGAAATCCCAATGTGATTTTATGTGAACGGGGGATTAGGACTTTTGACAGAGAGTATACACGCAATACTTTAGATATATCTGCAATTCCTGTTTTGCGTAGTCTGACTCACCTCCCAATTGCTGTTGATCCCAGCCACGGTACTGGGAAATCGGAATTGGTGACACCAATGGCAATGGCTGCTTTAGCAGCTGGTTGTGATTCGCTAATGGTCGAGGTTCACCCTAATCCTCAAAAAGCCCTTTCAGACGGGCCTCAGTCGCTCAATTTTGCCAGCTTTGAAGAATTTATGAGAGAAATGGCTCCCTTGGGCAAATTCTTTGGTCGCTGGCAAGAACAGAAATACACAAGAAGTATCGAAACTAATTCTCTACTCCCCTTAACAAATTGGAAGATTGGGGTTCTTTAACAGTGCTGAGTGCTGAGTGCTGAGTGCTGAGTGCTGAGTGTTGAGTGCTGAGTGTTGAGTGCTGAGTGCTGAGTGCTGAGTGTTGAGTTAGGAGTGCTGAGTGTTGAGTGCTGAGTGTTGAGTTAGGAGTGCTGAGTGCTGAGTGCTGAGTGTTGAGTGTTGAGTGCTGAGTGTTGAGTGCTGAGTGTTGAGTGCTGAGTGCTGAGTGCTGAGTGCTGAGTAAAAATCCCAGTCCCTAGTCCCACTTTTATGCAAGGCTTTTGAAACTTGTTTCATCGGGACTGCCCTCTTCACTAATTGTCAAGGTTGAAAACTTTAGTCATAAACTCTCAAAAATATGAATACACTTCGTTTAAGTAAAAACACTGCCAACAAAACTGTCTTTCCTTTTGTGTATGGTTCTGATGAGGTTGTAATTGTAGGCGATCGCAATCTCACTGTTGAAGAAGTAACTAGTGTAGCGCGTTATGGGAAACAAGTACGTTTAACTGACGATCTAGAAAAATTGGCTAATATCCAAGCATCCTGCGATTTTATTCGCCATGCAGTTGAATCTGGCGAACCTATTTATGGGGTGACAACTGGTTTTGGCGGTATGGCAAATGTGGTAATTTCTCCTGAATCTGCGGCTTTACTACAAAATAATTTGATGTGGTATCACAAAGTAGGTGCAGGAAAAAAATTACCTTTGGCTGATGTTCGGGCTGCAATGCTTTTACGTGCAAATTCTCACATTAGTGGTGCATCGGGGATTCGCTTGGAAATCATTAAGCGGATGCTGATATTTCTCAATGCTGGTGTTACACCTCATGTCTGCGAATATGGTTCAATTGGTGCTAGTGGTGATTTAACACCTTTAGCATACATCACTGGGGCATTGATTGGTTTAAATTCCAACTACACCGTTGACTTTAACGGTGAAGAAATGAACGCACTAACAGCATTAAAAAAGCTCGGTTTAGAGCCATTACAACTACTTCCGAAAGAAGGGTTGGCAATGATGAATGGCACATCAGTCATGACAGGTATCGCCGCCAATTGTGTTTACGACACCAAAAATCTTTTAGCATTAGCAATGGGCGCTCACGCCCTAGCTATTCAAGGTTTAAATGGAACTAATCAATCATTTCACCCCTTTGTTCATCAGCTGAAACCACATTCAGGACAAAAATGGGCTGCTAACGAAATGCTCAATCTGTTGGAAGGTTCACAGTTAGTTAGAGAAGAGTTAAATGGCTCTCACAATTATCGCGGCGAAGATCCAATTCAAGACCGTTATTCACTGCGTTGTTTACCCCAATATATGGGGCCAATTGTCGATGGGGTTGAGCAAATTCAAAAACAAATTGAAGTAGAAATTAACTCTGTAACTGACAACCCACTTATCGATGTAGAAAACCAAGCAAGTTATCATGGCGGTAATTTCTTAGGGCAGTACATTGGCGTAGGTATGGATCAATTGCGTTACTACATTGGGTTGTTAGCTAAACATCTCGATGTTCAAATAGCCTACTTGGTAGCACCAGAATTTAACAATGGACTTTCTCCATCTTTAGTTGGTAATAAAGAGCGGAGCGTAAATATGGGTTTGAAAGGATTACAAATTACTGGCAACTCGATTATGCCTCTGTTAACCTTCTATGGAAATTCCATAGCCGATCGCTTTCCTACCCACGCAGAACAATATAACCAAAATATCAATAGTCAAGGTTTTGCTTCGGCAAATTTAGCACGTCAATCAGTAGAAATATTTCAACAGTATATAGCGATCGCCTTGATGTTTGGCGTGCAAGCAGTTGATTTACGCACATACAAAACTGTTGGACATTATGATGCCCGCGTCACCCTCTCGCCAGCAACCAGAAATTTATATCTAGCAATCCGTGATGTCGTCGGACAAGTGCCCTCTGCCGACAGACCTTACATCTGGAATGACCACGAACAAGCCCTAGACGAACACATCACCAAAATTGCAACTGATATCGCTAATGGTGGACAGATTGTGCAAGCAGTTAAGGAGCTTTTGTTGACCTGAAACTCCTAAGTCTTAATCTGTTACGAACAGTGATGATTTTTTCTAATTAAATTGGAGAGAATACAATGATCAAACAAAGCATCTACCAAAATGCACGTAAAAAACCTCCTGGCCCACCTGGTTTTCCGATTATTGGTTGCTTTCCACAAATGTCAACAAATCCGCTGCAATTCCTCACCAATGCAGCGCGTGAGTATGGTGGCGTTGTCCATCTGGGGTCAATCGGCCCGCAACAACTTTACTTGATTGCCGATCCCGATTCTATAAAATATGTTCTGCAAGAAAATCCTCAGAACTATACAAAAGGTGAAAATTTCCAGGACATAAAACTAGTAATTGGTGAAGGCTTGGTAATTAGCGAGGGTGACTCATGGCGTTCCCAGCGTCGCCTCATGCAACCATCTTTTCACCGCCAGCAAATCGCCGCGATGGTCAATGACATGACCCAGCTTACCGCCGAGATGGTAGAACGCTGGCAAAAAATTCCACCCGGTGCAACTCTCGATATCTCTGCGGAAATGCTCGTGCTGACACAGAAGATTCTGCTGAAGACGACTTTGAGTATCGACGCTGATAGTGACACCAGCGAACTAATTCAGGCTTGGAATACTATCTACAAGTTCCTTAGCGATCGCTTATGGGCTATCATCAAGCCACCTATTAGCTTCCCCACGCCAAAAAACCGCCAGTTTAAACAAGCAATTAACACCCTCCGCACAGTTGCCAACAACATCATCCAACAACGCAAACAAAGCAATCATACCGCTCATGACATACTTTCAATGTTCATGAATACTCAGGATGAGTCTGGCGAGGGATTGAGTGACCAGCAATTACATGACCAGATAGTTGGACTCTTCTCGGCTGGATTTGAGACTTCAGCTGTAACACTTGGTTGGATTTGGTACTTGCTTTCCAAATATCCCACCGTGGAACGCGAGTTGCAGGCAGAACTGGCTACGGTATTGGCTGGCAGAACCCCTACCTTCGAGGATTTGCCATACCTGAAATATACCAAAATGGTTGTCCAAGAGGCAATGCGACTTTATCCGGGTGCGTGGGTTTATGCCCGCAACAACTTGGGCGATGATTTGATTGGCGGCTATCATATTCCAGCTGGCTCGATGCTTTTGTTCAGTCCCTTTGTCACGCACCGCCTCCCTACTTTTTGGGATAATCCTGAAGGCTTTGATCCTGAACGATTCACACCAGAACGCTCTGTTGATCGTCCCCGTTATGCATACTTTCCTTTCGGCGGCGGCCAACGTCAATGCTTAGGTGACATCTTTGCATTCACAGAAATTCAGTTGATTGTGGCAATGGTGTGTCAACGTTTCCGCCTCAATCTACTGCCTGAACATCCAGTTGAGCCGCAGCCATTGCTAACTCTGCAAACACGCAAAGGCATCCTGATGACATTGCAGCCACGAATGGAACTTGATAGCGTCAGTCAGCTAAATACTCAAAAGACATTATTAACACTGAATTCTTCTGAGCAATGACTGTCGAAGTAGACAAAGGTAATGAAGTTAAGTGAGTCTTTTTAGCCATGAATATTGCCCATCATATCGAGCGGGGTTATCAACTATATCCTGATAAAATCGCGCTGATATTTGAAGAGAAATCTTTTACTTACAAACAGCTTAACCAACTAGCAAATCGTCTAGCTAACAGTTTAAATGGATTAGGAATTAAAAAAGGCGATCGCGTAGTTTTGTTTTTGCCAAATATTCCAGAATTTATCATTTCTTATCTTGGCATTCTCAAAATTGGTGCGGTTGTTGTCTCAGTCAACGTCATGCTGAAAAGCAATGAAGTTAGTTATATTCTCAACGATTGTGCTGCTAAGGCAATCATTACCACAGAGTCACTCGTTGAAAATGTACCAGAGGCAGATTTACCTGAACTGCAACACATTTTGATTGCAGAGGGTAGCGCCAAAAAGGGAATTACTTTAGCAAAACTGATGGAAAGTGCTTCTGGTAATGCAGATGCTATTGAAATAGATCGCCATACTCCTGCTAGCATTGTCTATACGTCGGGAACAACAGGTTTTCCTAAAGGAGCGACCCTTTCTCACGGCAACATAATTTCTAATATGTATTCCCAAAACCGTTGTTGTGGAATGCAATCAGATGACCGATTACTACTTTATCTACCGTTATTTCATTGCTTTGGTCAAAATGCTATTCTCAATGCAGCATTAAACGTGTGTGCCACAATTATCCTGAAACGTCGATTTGATCTTGAGCAAATACTCAACGCGATCGCTACTCATCAAGTAACAATGTTTTTCGGAGTACCAACGGTATTTATTAATCTTCTAAATAGTAATTTATCTGGTTACAACCTCAATAGTGTTCGTTACTACTTTTCAGCCGCCGCACCAATGCCAATTGAAGTTGCACAAACTTGGCGGGATAAGTATGGGAAAGTAATTAATGAAGGATATGGCTTAACTGAAACATCACCATGTGCGTCTTATAATCACGATTTGAAATACAAACTCGGTTCCATTGGCGCTCCAATTGAGAATGTAGAAATGAAAGTTATTGACGATAATGGTAATCAGGTAGAGCTTGGTGAATTGGGTCAGATAGTAATTCGAGGGCCTAACGTCATGCTTGGTTATTGGAATCGCCCATTTGAGACTGCGGAAGTAATTAAAAATGGCTGGTTCCATACTGGCGACATTGGTAGGATAGATGAAGACGGTTTTTTCTACATCGTTGACCGGATGAAAGACATGATTAATGTGTCTGGATTTAAGGTATATCCGACTGAAGTTGAAAATGTGATTTATCAACATTCATCTGTTGCCGAGGTAGCTGTATATGGCGTTAAGGATGCTATCAAAGGTGAGATAGTTAAAGCAAATATTATCTTGAAGCAGGGTAAGATAATTAGTGAAGAACAAATCCTAAAATTTTGCTCGGAAAGAATGGCAAAATACAAACTTCCTTCTGCTATTAATTTTGTAGATTCCCTGCCAAAGAACCCAACAGGTAAAGTTCTAAAACGAGTTTTACGCCAGCAATCAAGCTCTCAATTAGTTGCTGTTAATAACTAAATTTAGCTTGAGCTAAGTCATCAATAAAGCTAAAAAATCAATAAACAGGAATCATTGGCAATGGTGAATACTAAATATATCAACAAAAAAGCTAATTCTCCTCAAGCTTTGGGAACAAAAATTAACCCTTCATCTAATCAAATTTCATTTGAAACTTCAACTGGCTCTTCTATTTTTTCTCCTGCATCGCTGAATGAAAAATTTCCAGAGTCAGAATTAAATCCTACGGTTGCAGAGGCTCTAGTTAAGATTCTGGAAAATTTGGGAGTTAACTATGCATTTGGTGTTTCAGGAGGCGGTATTGGGCCATTATGGGCAACATTAAACCGTAGTAGCATCGAATTGCTTCACTTTCGCCATGAATCAGGTGCAGCTTTTGCCGCTACCGAGGCTTATTTTGCCAGCGATCGCCCCGTCGTGGTATTCACTACTACAGGCCCTGGTATCACTAATGCTCTGACTGGGCTTTTTGCTGCACGAGGCGAAGGAGCAAAGGTAATTTTCTTGTCGGCTGCAACCTCAACTGGAAATCGCGGTCGGGGAGCTTGTCAAGAAACCAGCGCCCACACAATGCCTTTCTCAGGAATTTTTACTTCAGGCCCACTATTCAATTACGCAACCATATTAGAGTCTGGAGATCAACTACCAGAAATTTCTCGCAGACTTGCCCAAGGTTTAGCACAACCAGGCAGCTTTGTAGCCCATATTAGTGTTCCCACCCCAATACAGACGACACCATTAAAAGTACAGTTACTTCAGCCAGCGTTTTCTCAATCTGTACCAACTGCGAGTGAAGAAGCGATCGCTGAATGTGTAAAGTTGTTATCAGCAGAATCCTTTGCTATCTGGGTTGGCTTCGGTGCGCGACACGCCGCAGAGGAAATCCGCCAGTTGGCAGAAAAAACTGGGGCGGCGGTCATGACATCACCTCGCGCCAAAGGCGTTTTTCCAGAACATCATCCCCAGTTTATCGGTGTCACAGGCTTTAGTGGGCATTTATCTGTCCTGAAATATATGCAGGAACAACAACCGCAGCGCATACTAGTGTTGGGAACGCGCCTTGGTGAGCCGACTTCATTCTGGAGTCCGGCAATGATTCCTGTTAATGGGTTCGTCCATGTTGATATCGACCCGCAAGTGCCAGGAGTGGCTTATCCATCAGTAGAGACTCTCGCTGTTCACTCGGAAATCAAAGCATTCCTCAAAGCTTTATTAAAACACTTTCCAGAGCGTCTTAATTGGTTTCCCACTTCCTCACTACCGCGTCCTGAAGCCTACACAAATACTCAGCGCCCAAATGGCTTAGTGCGACCCGAAGCTTTGATGGATGCAATTCAACGACTGATTATTGAGGGCAGTGATGCCTCAATCTTAGCTGAAGCGGGTAACTCTTTTGCTTGGGCAACTAATTTACTGCGATTTAACCAACCAAATCGTTACCGCATTAGTACTGGTTTTGGGTCTATGGGTCATGCTGCCACTGGGGTAGTTGGTACGGCATTAGGGCGAAAAGGTAAAGCCGTTGCGATTGTTGGGGACGGAGCAATGCTGATGAACAACGAAGTCAGCACAGCCGTGAAATTCGAGATTCCATCTGTCTGGATTGTACTCAACGATGGACGCTACAATATGTGCGCCCAAGGAATGGCATTGCAGGGGTTAAGTGGTAACGTCCCGATAGATACGGAAATACCAAGTACTAATTTTGCTGCGATCGCTAGAGCAATGGGAGCCGATGGCATCTGTGTTAATACGGAATCTGATTTAGAAGTCGCGCTACAAAAAGCACTTTTATCTACTGCTCCATTCATTATTGATGTGAAGATTGACCCAACCCGACCCGCACCTATCGGAGGTCGCATTCAGAGTCTGATTAAACAAGGAGCCATAGAAGCTAAAACGGTTATTGGTCATTAGTCATTGGTCATTTGTCATTGGTCATTAGTACCAATTCCCTACAGCTTTTTATGAAAACGATCGCAAAGCGCTGGGAACGAGGCAGGGTGTCATCACAATATTGCTCGGTTAAGAATCAATATTTCGTAGGTTGGATTGAGGCTTTGCAAAACCCAACCTACAGATTGGAAATCTGAAATGCTTATCTGATGTACTTTTTCACAATACTAAATCCAAAAGAGTAACAGTATTTTCCACTTTCATCGTGTAACACCAAAAACAAAATTAAAAGGAGACTTGTCATGGCAATATTAGAACCAGTAGGTATTCGTGCAGTATCAGTTAACTTTCCTAGCATTACCCGTACAAACAATTACTACAGAGAGAATTTTCCAGAGATGGTTGCTAAGGCTGAACAAAAAACCCTGGCTAAACTGTTTGTACCCGATAATGCCACAGTCGATAATAACGACGATATCTGGTCACAAGAGGTAACACCGTATATGTCAGACCCCTTCCGTGGTACTGTGGAACGAAGGGTGTTAGCTCCCGATGAGACTTCACTTTCATTAGAGTATCGTGCCGCTCTCGATGCCCTCGAAGCTGCAAAGCTATCTCCTGAAGACATCGATTTGATGCTCGTTACTTCACTGTTTCCAGAGCAAATCACACCTGGAAATGCTGCCTTTCTCGCTGGAAAACTGGGACTACAAGGTGCGGCGTGGAATGTGGAATCAACTTGCACTTCAGCCTTAGTTTCGCTTCAGACAGCCTGTTCTTTGGTGCAAACAGGACAGTATCGCAATGTGTTAGTGGTTGTTTCAACTACATATTCACGCTATACCGACGAAAATGATACTCTGGCGTTTTTATCAGGCGATGGTGCTGGAGCCTTTGTAGTTG
The DNA here is from genome assembly GCF_034530915.1 of Nostoc sp. DedQUE09. Lineage (NCBI taxonomy): Bacteria > Bacillati > Cyanobacteriota > Cyanophyceae > Nostocales > Nostocaceae > Nostoc > Nostoc sp. DedQUE09. Next base: position 51,978 of record NZ_JAVRCE010000034.1, on the reverse strand, counting down.
GCAAGTTGAAACCAAACCAAGGTATTCTCGGTACGAAAATTGCCAATACCTCTGCTACCTGCGGTGCTTTCTATAATGAATTCACCACCGATGAACATGGCAACGTCAAAATGTTCATTCGAGGCGGCAAGGGTGCAAGCAAAATGTTTAACGAGACAACAGTGAAGTTTATTCGTCTATGTTGCCACGGTGCGATCGCTGATGCTGGACTCACCTTAGATCAAATCAACTTTTTTGTTTTTAATACACCCAGTGCTTGGTATTCACGAGTTTGCATCCGCGCTCTAGGTATTGAGCCAGAGCTTACAATCAATATCAATCCTCTATATGCCAACATTGGGCCAACCTTTCCCGTTGCTAATCTCTATCACGCCGCCCACGCAGGTAAAATTCGTGAAAACGATCTAGTTCTCGTATATACAATGGGTTCGTCATCTAATGCTGGTGGTTGTGTGATGCGTTGGGGCGATGTTGCGCTAGGCCCTGCTCCTGCTCCCTCAGTCAGCCTTTCTCAACAAGAGGATAGAATTCTGCTCCGTCACTAGGATTGTAGCCGTATATCAATCTGAGATTGTGCATAAAACTGTATTGCTATTCCCCTCACAATATCAGGATTATGTACATACAGATGGTATTTTTTGAACCGCGTAGGCGTAGCCCGCCGTAGGCATCGCTTACCAAACAATGAAATTCCTAGTATTCAAGTATAGCTATATTGCGAGATAACTAAAATGGCTTTGTTGAATAAATTCTCGATGGCTTCTGCTATCAGCGTCGCAGCATTTTTAGTTTTAGAAATGGTTGGCATAAATCCAGCCGAAGCTGCTCTTTTTAAATTTACTTTCGAGAGTGAAGGAGCAAATGGTTACTTCATTTATGATGATTCAGCTAATAAGATAGAACCTCTTGGGCCGAACTTTCCTCTTGCTGAGTATGATGGCTCAGTAGAAAAGTATTTTGTTAATGCAGGGAATATTCTGGCTCAGGGAACAAAAGGATCGCAGCAAGATATACATGATGAGGCCAGAAATATTGTTTATCTTGGGCGTGCCGGTAATTTGGGGTACGATGGTGGCGCTGATGACTTTATTCTTTACGTTCCTCCGGCTGCTCGTGGGCAGCAATACGGTTTATCAATTCGCTTTAGTTACCCGGAGGGAACCTTTTCAGATTCTGTTGCTTTACGAACGAGCGTACCTGATACCGCTAGGCTCAGAGTTTACCCATACTGGGACTTTCCTAATGCGACGGGAGACTACACCTTTGAAGGAACTGTGAAAACAAAAATCGAGCAAATTCCTGAACCTGCATCAGTGTATGCATTACTGGGAGCAGGTGCTTGGTTTATCTTCCGTCGTCAGCGCCGACAATTATTATCTGCACAGGATTAATTACACCAAGTCATCCGAGTAGATTTAGGCCTTTTTCTGTTAGTTTGTTCGGTTTGGTGCCATCAGTTTCAGGGGTATATTCAGCTCTTAATATGTGAGCTTTTCTAAAACCGAATTTATGAAATGGCGGAAACTTATTAACGCTAACAGTTTCCACCATAAGACTTTTTTGGTTAGTTTCAGGAACTAATTTAGCAATCAGTCTTTTAGAAAGGTAATAAAAATGGTTCTATTAAATAAGTTATCGCTTTCTGCTATTTCAAGCGCAGCAGCATTACTCGTGTCAGTAACATTAAACGTAGATTCTGCTCAAGCATTATATAAATTCAGCTTCGAGGGTGAGGGAGTGAACGGTTACTTTACTTACGACGACACTAGTATAGGAACTCCGAATTCACCGAACGCTACCACATATTTTGAAGGTGGATATGATTATAAATTTGACTTAGGCGAGAAGGGAGTTTTCCAAGGAACTGTTGGTAATCCGATTGTTTTTTTACCCCGTCTTGAAGATGGTATTACAGCACCTGAAACCGACGATTTTCTTTGGGAGGTACGCGCTCCTCAACGACAGCCAGCGTCTGAGTTTGCTTTGGTGAACTATTTTCATTACCCAAAGGGTTCATTTGAAGGATCTACCGCTATACGAACAACAGTCCCAAGTACTGCAATCCTTGATGTCTATCCAAATGTGGACTTTCCTAATTCAATAGGTAACTTGCTGTATACAGGAACTGTCCAAACCCGAATTGAGAAGGTTCCAGAACCTGCATTGTTACCTGCATTGTTGGGAGTAGGCGCTTGGTTTATCTTCCGTCGTAGACAAAAATTAAGTACTTAAGGGTCAAATCAATATGGATCAGCTTACATTTCTTACACATACATATCAACAAACTAATATGTCAGCGGCACTCGGAGAATGGCGGGTGCGAGGACTCCGAGGTGCAACTACAGTTAGCCAAAACTCAGCACAAGCGATCGCCGAAGCTGTGGATGAGTTATTGAATGTCTTAGAAGTCAACAATCCGCTAGATCCTGCCGAAATCGTTAGTGTCACTTTTTCCGCCACTCCTGACTTAGATGCAATATTTCCCGCGGCGGTGGCGCGTCGTCGTTCGGGGTGGGAGCAAGTTCCTCTGTTGGATGTGCAGCAAATGCAGGTAAACAGTAGCCTTAAATGCTGTATTCGAGTCCTAATTCACTTCAATACCCCTATACCTCAGAATGCATTACGCCCGATCTATTTGCGCGGTGCTGCACAATTACGCCCAGATTTAGCGATATTTAGTTAGGCGTAGCCCGCCCTTAGACATCGCTCTTTGATGCGGCAAACAAATTAATCATATATTTGAAAAGTCTTATGCTTCCAGAAAAGCTGAAAAAAATTGACCAACAACTCATTGATTTACTAGGTAAAAGAATTGCCGTTTTGGCTGAATCACAATCGATTGCTTTAGAGGAACAAATTACTAATTTTGCATTTTCCTTGGTGCAGGCTGGTGTTCCAGAGTCAATCTGGAAAAACTTGGTTACAGATTGTACCTCTGCCGTTGCTAGTAGATTTTCGCCTCCAGCTAACACTAAGCCACGACGGGTTACTCTAGTTGGCGGACGGGGAATGATGGGGCACTTCTTCCAGCAGAAGTTATCAGCCATCGGTCACTACGTCAGTATTCTCGATCGGGGTGATTGGGAACAAGCAGAATCGCTGCTACAAAAAGCAGATTTAGTTTTAATCTGCGTTCCGATTGAACATACAATAGAGGTTATTTATAAACTTAGTAAATGCCTTTCTCCAACTACTGCTTTAGCTGATATTGCTAGTATTAAAACTCCAATATTACAGACTATGCTTGAGGAGCATAGTGGGCCTGTAATGAGCTTGCATCCAATGTTTGGCCCAGGTATCAAATCGTTCTTGTCTCAAAAAGTTGTAGTCTGTTCTGGCCGTGGAGACGATGCCTTCCAATGGCTTTTGGACTTGATTGAAAATGATGGTGGTGAACTGATTGTATCTACACCAGAAGAACACGACCAAATGATGGTTGCTGTTCAAGCAATCCGTAACTTTAAAACCTTGAGCCTTGGGGTTTTTCTAGCAGAAGAAGAGATTGACATCCGTCGAAGCTTAGATTTTTCTAGCCCAATTTTCCGTCTAGAAATTGACATAGTTGGCCGCTTGTTCGCTCAGTCTGCACCTCTGATAGCAGATATTATGCTTGCTACATCAGAGCGACGTGAAGCCATTAAACGACTAGCAGCCACTTATGATCGGTTGGCGCAATTAGTTATTCAGAACGATCGAGATAGCCTGATTCGGGAGTTCAAAAAAACCCATAGCATTTTGGGAGAAGAAATGAACTCGGCTGTAGAGGAAAGTACTCAGATGATTAACACCCTGAGTACACTCTTAGCAGCTAGGGAAATTGAACAAAAACAACCATATTTTGTTAGTAAACAAAGTGCAATACCTTCTCTGCGTTCGCGCAGCGTGTCGTAGACAGACGCTACGCGTAGCTTGCTTCCCGTTCGCGTAGCGTCTCCGACAGGAGAAGGGTACGGCGGGTGTAGCCATCACTAATCAACCCATAGCATCATAAGCCTAAAAGAGTTTCAGAAAGTTCTTGCATAAGTCCAAGGCTTTTTAGATTCAACGCTAATTTTTACAACACAACCAAAAATGTTAACTAGAAAGCAATTTTTAACGATGAGCGCAGGTTTAGGAGTAGGAGTTCTGCTTCCCGAAGTACTCAAAGCAAAGAGAACCTATGCAGCCTCGCCTCGACTCTCAAAATTTACCGAGTCGCTGCCCATTTCATACCCGATTTCACCACCTAGTACCTTAGATATTGCACCAGGTAAACACTCGTTCCACAACAGCTTAGGGTCTTTTACCACCTGGGGTTACGGCGGATTGTCTTATCTTGGCCCCACTTTCGAGGTAACAAGGGGAACGCCCGTTAGGATTCGGGCATTCAACAAACTCGGTACTCATCCATTAGCTGGGTCAGTTGATACAAGCTTACATGGTGTCAATACGTCGGACATAACTAACCCACGAACAGTCATACACTTACACGGCAGCAATACCGAACCTGACAGCGATGGTTATCCAGAAGATACGTACCTGCCCGGACAAAGCAATGTGTACAACTACAACAACAATCAAGAAGCCGGGACACTCTGGTATCATGACCATTCCCTTGGCATGACTGCCTTGAACCTCCAAGCCGGGCTGGCTGGGATGTATCTGATTCGGGATGAGGACGATCCTATAGGTGGTAATGGCCCTCTTGGTATCCCTGCTGGAGCGCCCTATGAAGTGCCCTTGATACTACAAGATCATTCGTTCAATTCCGATGGTTCGATGTCCTTTCCAGCAAAATGGGATCATGAGTTTTACGGTGATGTTGCTGTCGTCAACGGCAAGGCTTGGCCAAACCTCAATGTTGACCGAACTTTGTACCGCTTTCGCATTGTCAACGCTTCAAACTCCCGATTCTTCAGACTTAAGCTGTCGTCAAATCAGCAACTAATTCAAATTGGCTGTGACGGAGGATTCTTGAACGCTCCAGTATATTTGCTTAAGTTACTGCTGGGACCTGGTGAACGAGCTGATGTGCTAATCGATTTTTCTACAAGTCTGCCAGGAGATAAGATTGTATTACAAAATGACGCTGCGGCACCGTATCCCAAGGGTTTGGCTACGGTCATTGACCAGGGTTACTTTAGAATGCCAGAAATCATGCAGTTTACGGTGAATCGCGGCGCTGCTGTTCCTAAAGCTATTTCCACACGGTTGCGAGTAAAGAATCCATTGATAACAAAGATTGCTACCAAACCAGTAAAACAGCGCAACCTGGTTCTAACAGATATTTTGAACTCTAACTTTCAGGTGTTAGCGATGATGCTCAACGCGGTTTACTGGCATGAAGCAGCCAACCACCCAGAATTGAGGGAGCAACCACAAGTAGACACAGTAGAGCAGTGGAACTTCATCAATCTACAGCCATTCGCCCACACAATGCACCTACATCTAGTGCCATTTCAAATCCTCAACCGCCAATCGATTAATGATACTGCATACTCGGCAGCATACAGAGCTACTGGGCCGCGTAAAGTACTTATGCACCATGCACCTGGTGGAGATACAGTGCCTTATGATTATCCACCACTCGACCCTACTCCCTATTTAAAAGGTTTAGCAAAACCACCAGCAGCGAACGAAGCTGGCTGGAAGGATACTGTGGTAGTCAACCCGTTTGAGGTTGTTCGTCTGATAGTTCCCTTCGGTGCTAAAGCCACAGCGAACTTACCTTTTGGCAATTCATTTACTGGACGCTTCGTGTGGCACTGCCACATGCTTAATCACGAAGATAACGACATGATGCTACCCTTTGACGTGCTGCCGTAGCCTTTACCAGCAGTTATTAGTTACACAAATAAGTAGTGATGCAAAATCCTTGTTAATCGTGTTTTGAAATAAAAGGGAAAATGGAATGAATTTTGATAGAAAGCTCGCAGTTACTATCACTAGTACGGTCTGCATTTTAACAAATATGATGGCTCCTGTTTCAGCGGCAATTTTTAATTTTTCCTACTCTGGTACGAGTGTGCTTGATCCAAATGACATTGTTACAGTCGCAGGAAAATTAACAACTAACCCCTACGATTCAGCGACAAATAGTTATGAAATTGTAGATATTACTGGCACAAGAAATGGCAACCCAATAGAGTCTTTATTATCTCCAGGCTCATTTCTTGACAATGACAATCTCTTATTCGCTGAAACTCCGAAATTGGATGAATTCGGATTTGCTTACACCGTAGGAGGAGCGTCATATAATGTGTTTTACACTTATGACTACTTAGAAATAGGGGAGCAAGGTTATTATACAGGTTATCCCCTCACTTCTTTTTCTATAACACCTATCCCTGAGTCTTCCCTAATTTTAGCTATACTAAGTATAGCTGTTTTAGTGGCTATAAAAAAAAATAAACGGTAGGTTCGCTCATTTGCAAAACTCGATAATCCGAATTCGGGTATTGCTGATTCAAGTCAAATGGTAGATACAAGTCATCAGCAATAATATTAACTAAATAAACTAAAATCACCCAGATGCTATACAAACTTTGGAAGCTACTTAATATAATATTTATCTAGAAGTTTAAAATATCTACTGATTCTTCTATTTCTAAATCTAATATTATTTCTCGTGTGTCTTTGAGTGCTTCTAGTTTACCTTCTTGACGATAGATATCTGCCGCTTTTTGAAAATCTTCAATTGCTCCCTGTTTATCTGAAATTTCTAAACGAATATTCCCACGATTATAATAAGCATCAGCATAACTAGGATTAATCTGGATTGCCTGGGTATAGTCTTCAATTGCGCCCTCAAAATCTCCTAAATCTGAACGAGCATTCCCACGGTTATAGTAAGCATCGGCATACTTAGGATTAATCTGGATTGCCTGAGTATAATCTTCAATTGCGCCCTCAAAATCTCCTAAATCTGAACGAGCATTCCCACGTTTTTTATAAGCTATGGCATCTTGAGGATTAATCTTGATTGCTTGAGGAAATCCTGGCTGAGAGCCTAATAAATAACGAGTAATCCCACGGTTTTTATAAGCATCAGCATAATGAGGGTTAATTTTAATAGCCTGAGTATAATCCTCAATTGCTCCTTGGTTATCTCCAACATGAGAACGAGCTTCAGCACGATTTTTATAGGTTACGGCAACATTAGGATTAATTCTAATAGCTTGAGTATAATCATTAATTGCTTCCTCTAATCGCCCCAGTTGATAGAGAGCTAAACCTCTTTTATTGTAAGATTTAGCATCATGAATATTCATCTGGATTGCCTGAGAATAATCTGCGATCGCAGCTTCATAATCTCCTATTTGATAGTGGGCTAAACCTCGTTTATAATATAAATTAATATCATTATTGTTAACTTTTAAGGCTTGAGTGTAATTATCAATAGCATTTGTATATTCTCCTTTCTCGAAATTTTCATCGCCCCTTTTTATATAAAGTATATTTAAATCTTCATCACTATATTCAGGTTTAAAAGGAGATTTGAACACCTGATTAATAGTTGGCTTAAATGATATATCCTGTTTCGGGACATATTTGTAAATTGGTGGTTGTTGCCGAGAAGAATTATTGATAGAAGATTGTAACTGTTCTAGATAGCACCATAAACCACCACCATATAGTAATTGTTCTATCCCAAAAGAAATTTTACCAGTCTTCAACTTAATCATCCGGGTTGGGAGAAAGCCAGCCAAAAAAAGGTGATACTCAGATTGTGCTTCACTGACATCTTCTTGAATCAAAATGCAAACTACAACTGCATTTTTTTCAACTTCTTCAGAACTAATTGACCATCTAACTCTGTCAATGCGACCATGACGAGATTTAACTTCAATACCAATAGATGGGTCAGAAGTCAAGGTAAAATCTATATTACCATCGCCGCCAAATCGCTTTTCATAATCGACTTCGGTAATAAAATCAGCTAAACGTTCCTTGACAACTTCCTCACCTAACTTACCTTTGAGATAGCTAAGAAAAACATCACGCACTGGTAAAACACGCTTATATTTTTCAGCCATCTGCCAGCAAAATTCCCGTAGTGCCTTTAACCTCTCTCCAGAAATTATAGTTAATTCACTATATTGACCTTCTGTTTCACAATGAAGCAGACAACCAGATGCTAACCTTTTAATAAAATCAGACTGTAGCGATCGCAGTAGTGTAATCCAGTCCATTTATATTTCTGCGAATCTTTTGATGAGATTATTCTATTAAAATATCCATTCGGCGTAAACCTTTTAATTAGCTTGGGTGATATTCCCAAAAATTGTTTACTATTTTGCAATAATTCTTAATTTAACTTAATACATTAAAATTTGAGGAGTTGGGACAGTGCGATCGCTGGGAATAATACATGAAATATTAATTAGCTAACCACCAAGATCGCAAATGGCCCAAAATCAAAACCCCAAGCTTTTCACCGACGCCAGTCCCCCCTCCTCGCTTGCGGGGAGGGGGTTAGGGGGTGGGGTTCCGGGATACCCTTGGCAAACCCCACACGAACTTTGGAAAAAGCTTAAACCATTAGCGCGACAAATGCGGTGTGAACCAACTCCAGCAGAAAAGCTACTTTGGGAGAAATTAAGACACAAGCAACTTTTGGGTTTCAAGTTCCGCCGTCAGCAAACAATTGACCGTTTTATCGTCGATTTTTACTGTAATGAAGCGCGGTTAGTGGTGGAAGTGGATGGAGAAATTCATGACTACATCCAACAGGAAGATGCGATACGTCAAGAATTTTTGGAGAGTTTGGGGTTGCAGGTTGTGCGATTTAGAAATGAGGATGTTCTGGAGAGGATGGAGGGGGTGTTGCAGGATATTGGTGCTTGGTTGCAGAGATAGAACCCCACCCCCAACCCCCTCCCCGCAAGCGAGGAGGGGGCTAATTATGTGGTTTTTGGGTGTGTATGCGATCGCTTTGCGTCATCATTTGACCATCGTCTCACAAGACAGCGATTTTGAGCGGATGAGACAAGTGAGGGAGTTATTTTGCGAATCTTGGCTGTAAGTTGAATTTGATAACGGGCGTGTGATCGCTTTTGCTGAGGAGGTCTGATCGCACTGCTAATTAAACTTATTAGCATATCTTCCCTTGAATGTAATTAAGAAATACAAACAAAGTGGTGTCCTAGTTAAAGGTCGAGACTTTCTCAAAGCAAACACATAATATTTAAATGAAATAAAAATAAAAATTAGTTACTACCATACACATCTTATATACTGCATAGTCACAGATATCTCTCTAAACTTGAATAACTAAAACTCCAGTACCTCAAATGCCCAACACAAACTATAATTTAGAATTTTTATCAACACTTAAAGAGGCACTACAAATGATTAAAGATTCTCTCTCATCAACAGATACTGGAGAGCTTGTAAAAGCATTTGAAGCTTTGATCGAAGAGATAACTTTTGAAATTGAACAAAATGCCAATAAATCCCAACAAAGTCCAAATCTTGATAGATACCAAGGACTTCCTTACACTTCTGAATCTAAGACTCCTATATCTACAAAACAAAACAAAAGTCTTTTCGATAATATCAAGTCACTTTTTCAACCACATACTTCGATATAATACAATCTTAATCAATGGTCAAAGCAATGCTTATCCAATTATTCAGGAAGATTAAAATCATGATAGTTTTCCGATTATAAACCTCACAAGGTCTGTTGTGACACCTGTATTGCCAGACTTAGATTCCAGATCGTCTTCAATAAGTTTGAATGCGACTTGATAAGGCTTAATACCCCCAACATGGGGTATTATTGAACGTAGTGAAGCAAGTTGTTCTTGCGTAACATCTAAGTCTTCATAAGCTTCAAGATTATCTCGTAACCAATTCATACATTTACGAATATCAATTTTGAAATCTTCCTGGTATTTGCCTTCGGGTATTTTACACTCAGAGATTGCTTTGGAACTTCCTTTGTCTGCTAGAAGCACCCCATTATGTAAGTCTCGAATCTCTCCATTAGGTAAGCGTTTACGTTCTATCTTGTCTATCCATTTTACAATTTCTCTTGTGGCATCCTTTTTTTTGTTAAATTTTTCAATTGTCTCTTTAGTTATTTTATCAATATCATTGACAATTCTTTGACGCTCAGAGAACGGAATATTATTTGACTTTTCCAATCTTGTTTTTATGTTTTTTAGTTCAGCTGCTATTTTTTTCTGAAACTCGCTTGAATTTTTATTTGCTCTAGTCTCTGACTCTGCATTAATGACAGCCTCGAAGAATGCAAACATTCCTCCACCAGAGAATAAAAGAGCAAATAAAATATTTATCAAACTTGGTCTGGATGAACTAGGGGCTGTTGGAGTAGCAGATGGTGGGTTAATAAAGTTGGTAATTTCATCAAACTTGAAACCACCAAGAAAAACCGCAATGGTATAGAAGCCAGCTAAAAATGAAGCCACTTTTTTCTCTTTCCAAGTCATTGAGGCACTCCTTGTAAATTTATTTAGATAGGTCAGGAAATATCGATAGTTTGCCCTTAAGATATGATTGACTAACCAATCTACAATAGCTAGGCTTACTATATAAGGTTTTTATGAGTTTGGTAATTCATGAAGCTATAAACCTAGTTAACTTTGAGAGCAATGAGCTTTTGTAGCAGTTCCGGTTCCTCAGTCATTGCTTGACGGATACGCTCAATCATGTAGCAAGCTGTGTTTTTGTTAACTCCAACTTCCTTAGCAAGCTGACGTACACTGATACCCCCTGGTGAATTCAGTACAAGGTGAATCGCTAAAAACCATTTATGTAATTCTACATGAGTTTTGTGGAACATAGTACCAACTGTAACGCTATATGAAGTAAAACACTCGTTACACTGGTATCTGCATTCATTCTTCAATTTCCGGGAATTAGTAGATTCGCAATATGGACACTTTGGCTTTCCACCCCAGCGAATTTGCTCAAGTAGGGCAAGGCATTCTTCCTGATTTCGTGACATGGTTATTCTCAGAACTCTGAGAATAACCATGTCAAAAATTACTCTTTAATTTTCTAGCAATATGTATCAATCGTTAAGGAAAAACCAAGGTAATATTGCGATCGCAATTTTTATTTTTTCGGATGAAATACCCTACTCTTTACTTGCAGATTATGGTAGGGTTCTAAGAACAACTAGTAAGGGCTGCACCACATTGTTCTTCCCTTGTCAACCAACCCTTAACACCTTGATATTCTACCTGTGCCCAATCTCCCTGACAGCCTAACAATTTGACGGGCGTATTAGCAGGAATTCTTCTCAGTTTTTGGCTTTTTTGACTGCTACTAGCATAGAAATCCACGCCGTTAGTACCGTAGCCTCGCGTTGTTAAGCCTAACTTTGGCACGAATACCCATCCAGTTCCTTGAAAACCATTGCTAGCATTAGTAATCTGCACCCAATTTCCAGCAGCACCAATAATTTGAACTGTTTCCTTAATGGGTATTTGCCCTATAATGACGTTATTTGTACTTGCACCACTCCGTACATTTAACCCTTGGGAATCTGTATCGGTGACGTAGGCAAAAATATCGCACTTTTGAGAATCACTTGATTTCGCTAAACTTATTTCACTAGCTATACCAGTATTGAGTATCACACTAATACAACTGAATGCCAATCCGATCGCTAACTTTGATGCTGGATTTTTCACTTTTTTTGTCATCATTTCTTTAAGTTTCTGGCATCAGTACCCAAGGCTGGAGTCTTATTGATATCTCCAAATCTACATAAACTTCAAGACGCGATAAATCGCGTCTCTACATTAGGGTTTTGTTGCTCTATCTAAACTGTATTGATCTATAACAGGTTACTTCATATCATAGCCAAACAAATTTGGGTCTACTTCTCCTAACTGCAACTCTGCCAAACCATACTCTGCCCATCGTCTCTCAACCATCGCCGCCACATCTGGGTCGGATTCTAAAGGCGAACCCCATTCATGATTTGTTTCCGGCGGAATCTTTGTAGTCGCATCAATTCCCATCCGTCCACCTAAGCCAATCTTTTCACTAGCAAAATCCAAGGTATCAAAAGGTGTATTTGGCAAAATAAACACATCCCGCACTGGGTCAACTTTAGAACTAATCGCCCAGACAACTTGACGCGGATCGCGAATATTTATGTCTTTATCCACCACAATTACAAATTTGGTGTACGTAAATTGTGGTAAAGCACTCCAAAACGCTAAAGCCGCCCGTCGCGCTTGTCCTGGATATGCCTTATCTATGGAAATAATCGCCGCTTTGTAACTCAAAGCTTCCATTGGCAGGAAGAAATCGACAATTTCTGATACTTGTTGCCGCAGAATAGGCGTATAGATGCGATTTAGTGCGATCGCCATCATCGCTTCTTCTTTGGGTGGACGACCGCTAAATGTTGTTAAGTAAATCGGATTTTTCCGGTGCGTCATACACTCAAAGCGTACCAACGGCGAATCTTCCACGCCGCCGTAATAACCCATGTGGTCGCCAAAAGGCCCATCTGGTAAAACTTCTCCTGGTGTAATCGTTCCTTCCAAGACAAATTCGGAATCTGCGGGAACTTCCAAATCTACAGTTTTACATTTCGCCAACTGCACACCAGAACCGCCGTAAAGTCCTGCAAACAGCCATTCTGATAAATCTACAGGGATGGGTGTAGCTGCTGCCATAATAATTAGAGGATCGACACCAAGTGCGATCGCAACTTCTAATTTTTTCCCACGTTCGGCCGCTTTTCGCAAATGCCTCGCCCCACCCCGCACCGATAACCAGTGAACCGTCATCGTATTTTTAGATTGTAGTTGTAAACGATACACACCTACATTTGGAGTACCCGTCTCACAATCCTTGGTAATTACTAATCCCAGCGTGATAATCTTGCCAGCATCACCAATATAAGGACGTATCAAAGGCAACTTATTTAAATCTAAATCATTACCTTGAAGCACAACTTGCTGACAAGCGGGGAAAAAGTCTCGTCCTGGTTTCGCCTTCACCACATCAAACAGCACTTTCCCAAAATCTACTGCCTGGGAAATCTTCTTTGGCGGTTTTGGCTGTTGCAGCATACTTAGTTTTTTACCCAGAGTTTCCAACTCCTCTGGATGCTGCATATTCATCGCCCAGCAAATCCTTTCCACAGTTCCCATCAAATTCACCGCCACCGGGAAGGAAGCGCCTTTGACGTTTTCAAACAACAACCCTGGGCCACCTTTTTGCAGCATTCGGTTGGAAATCTCAGCAATTTCCAAGTCTGGGTCAACTAAAGCTGAAATTCGCCGTAATTGTCCTCTTTCTTCCAAAATTTTAATGAATCCCCGCAAGTCTCTCGCCATTGTTCTAATAAAGCTGATTATTTAAGAAGTGTGAAGCGCTTTCTTATATTATGGGGCATTGGGGATTGGAAAGAGGCAGAGGGGCAGGGAACAGGTAGCAGAGAGGAAATAGGTAATTTTTTATTCTTCCCTTGCCCCCTGCTTGCCTTACTCCCTCATCTCCCCATTCGGAAAATTGTCGGTTTTAATTAGAAATTAACCTATTTAGTAACTTTTCTTAACTGTGTTTTCCAAAGTATTTAGTTATTGTATCTAGGGATACGCAATTATTTTTTACAAATAAGCGCTAACCCAATCAAACATGGCCAGAATATACTATACCTTCCTGGCAGTCGGCCTTGTTATATAGCCTCTGCCGGGATTATTTTTTAGAAGCTTAGGCTGTACCTTGCTTTTAGATTTTTCTTAATTTTTGTGAGTTTGCATTAGCGTTGACTTATTACCTAGCTCTAAAAAGTGTGAGATATTCAAGTAATAATGTTGACTTTACCAGTGTCAATATCGTAACAAGCACCAACAATTTTTAGTTTACCTTCACTGAGCAATTTAGCTAAAATAGTTGAGCTTTCCTGCAATTTTTCAGTCTGATACTGAATGTTGGCTATAACTGCATCTTGCATATTATCACCAGTTCGGAACTTTATCCTTTCTACAGATGGTTTGATGCCCTCAATAATCAAACCAATTCTGCCAGGAAGTGGTTCGTTTTTGATTGCTTCTGCTACTGCACCACATCTTTTATGACCCAAAACCATAATCAACTGCGAACCCAATACTGCTGTAGAGTATTCCAGACTACCTATAACCGTGTCACTGACAACATTACCCGCAACTCGTACAACAAATAAATCTCCAAGTCCTTGATCGAATACAATTTCCGCAGGTACTCTAGAATCTGCACAGCCCAATATGACCGCAAAAGGATACTGAGCTTTCGCAACTAATCGCAGATGTTCTAGTGATTGATCGGGATATTGACGTTTTTGATGGATAAATCTTTGATTACCATCAAGCAAGCGTCTGATGGCTTCATTTGGACTGATTGAATTAGGGTTAACTGGCTGAATATCAGCAACAGCAGTTTGCTCTGTATTCCAAAAGCTATCGCCAAAAGTAGTAGCTGCAATACCTACAACACTGGCGAATTTCAAGAAATTACGTCGCCCGACAAATCCATTAATTCGACTCATCAATCTACCTGACAAGAACAAAGCTGTTCCCAAGAAGATATCAGGCTTAAGTAAGATGCAAGAGTACCTGATTACACGGTTTAAGAGTTATTTAATATTCGCATGGTTGAGAGTGGTTAAAATCCAATACAGTTCAGCTAGCGCCAAAAATCTTAAACTGTATAAGCTGGAGAGCTACTTCGCCCTTGCAGTTTCTCGACTTAAAGCAAGTGGCGTTTTAAACAACCTCTAAACTCGACTTTATCCATGTTTTTCGCAACGCGATTGCTTAAGCTGAAACCTTAGTATGGCAATATTTTTACTTTTTTAATTTCATATATAATTTGTGACGTTGAAAAAGTATTTGCCAAAAAACTAGGGTTTTTGCCGGATAAAGAAAGCGAGTTCTTAATTTTGGATAAAGTCGAGCTAAAAGCATAGGCGTAGCTAGTCTTGTTTTTGCTTCCTGATTCACTTAGGCACAAAGCTCTGTTCTGACGTTCATTTTCAAAAGTTTGTGGTTGACTGAAATTGGTTCTCTGACTAATGATGTATTTTTTATAGTCAAATTTAAAGTACTTTTATCTAAACTCAGGTTAGGCATCTCTTGCCAGCAGTGACGGCAGAACCAGTAGGTTTCTTGTAAACGAATGTGACGAAGCATTTGGTTGGAGCAGCAAGGGCAGTTTGTCATAGTATTGTTGTTTTATTAAAAAAAGTTAAACACAAAGGAGTAGTTCGCTCTTGGCTTCACTACCAATAGCTTTAATTTATAAACAGAAAATAAAGAACTAATAAAGAAATGAAAGCAGTTAAAAAACTTTAGAAAATATTAACAATTACTTGATTAACGTAAGGTGGCAAGAACCGCAGTATCGCTCACTCTCTAAGAGGTTGTTTTAAAAGTGTTTGGCTGTGATTTTTATCACATTTTTACCCCCCTTAATCCCCCCTTATAAAGGGGGGAAACCGGAAAATCTAGTTCCCTCCCCTTTCTAAGGGGAGGGTTAGGGAGGGGTAAAAAAATATTTGATACATCAATCATGACTTTTCAAACATCCTCTAAGACAGTCTATTTATACAAGAACGATTACGCCCGTTTGCTTTGGCTTGATAAAGGGCTTGATCTGCTGCTTCAATCAAATCTAAAGGAACCATATTAGATGTCGGAATCACTGTGGCAATTCCGATACTCAAGGTGACGCGGTGCCTCACAGGCGATGCCGCGTGGGGAATATTTAGCTGTTCTATAGCTTTATGAATTTCTTGGGCAACGTGAAAAGCCCCATCACTAGCAGTGTTAGGCAAGATGACAACAAACTCTTCTCCACCATAACGAGCAGCTAAATCTCTAGAACGTTTAACACTTTGTTTGAAAGCTTGGGCAATAAAGCGCAAACAATCATCTCCGGTCGCATGACCATAAGTATCGTTATATTGTTTAAAATAATCAATGTCGCATAAAAGTAGTGAGACAAAACCTTGTTCTCGTAAAAGATATTGCCAGGCAGAATTAAGTTTAATATCAAAACATCGGCGATTGGCGATTTGAGTTAATTCATCCACCATTACCATATTTTCAAGCTGCTGATTGGCACGCTGCAATTGTTGATAAAGTTCTGATTGCTGAATAGCGATCGCTACCTGTGTTGCCAATTGCTGAAGCAGTTCGCTTGCCCAAGGTTGCCACTGACGCGGGGCGCTGCAATGATGAGCAACCAAAAGACCCCAAAGGCGATCGCCCTGTAAAATTGGTACAACTAGCTTGGCTCTAACTTGCAACTTTTCCAATAACTCTACATGACAAGGGGCAAAGCCGGCGGTGTAGATGTCTGGAGTAACTCTGAGCGTACTTTCTTGATAAGACTGTCCCTGTATTTTGACAAAATAGCTGTCTGTAATTTTCATATTCAAAATCGATTGCCAACCTGCTGCTATAGACTCCGTGACAATCACGCCACTCCAATCACGGTTAAAGCGATAGATGATGACGCGATCGGTTTGCAGAAAATGTCGGACTTCAGCAACAGTTGTGTTTAAGATTTCATCCAAGTCCAAAGACCTACGGATATGTTGAGCGATCGCATAGACCATCCGTTCCCGTTCTGTTTGCTGTTGCAGGGCAATTTGTGCCTGTTTGCGGTCTGTGATATCTGTAAATGATGTCACCACCGCAGATGGTTTTGATTCATCGGATTCAAACAGTGGCTGAGAATTGATTGAAATCCAAGTCAAACTGCCATCAGGTTTATGAACTCCCATAATCACGTTAAATTGGGGTTGTCCGGTGCGTAAGGTGACAATGGCAGGGTGAGTTTCACCTGGAAAAGAAGTACCATCTTCATGAATAGCTTGCCATAGCAAAGCGATGGAAGTTCGCCCCATCATTTGATCGGCTCTTAACCCTAAAATTCTTTCGGCACTGTCATTACAGGTGGTAATGCGTCCATCGGATTGCTGTAGGACAATACCTTCTGCCATTGCTGTAATTACGGAACGATAGCGTTGTTCGCTTTCTCGCAGCGCTTCTTCCATACGCTTACGTTCAGTAATATCAGTATGAGTTCCTAGCATCCGTAGGGGAAAACCATTCTTGGCGCGACTCGAAACTTGACCCCGATCTAGAATCCACTTGTAGGTTCCATCCTTGCACTTAATCCGATATTCACTGACATATTGTTGGGTTTCACCAGACAAATGCTTGCTAATCTCTTCGTAAACCCTCGCTTTATCATCAGAGTGAACCCGTTGTTCCCATTCACTGAGGGTATTTCCAATTTCATGCTCTGCAAACCCTAACATTTCTTTCCATCGTCGGGAAAAAAAGACTTCGTTAGTTTCAGCATTCAAATCCCAAACTGCGTCGCCATTTCCTTCCAAGGCATACTGCCATCTTTCTTCACTGGTTTTGAGTGCGGCTTCGATTTGTTTACGAGGGGTGATGTCTTCAAAAATGTATAACCGCCCAAAGTATTGATCCTGAGTATCCCGAATTTGACTGGAAAAGCGGCGAATCGTTCGCCCATCGACAAATAAAATCTCATCCTCAATCGTGCAACGATTTTCTTCAGACTGCAACGGTTTATAGGATTCGACAAATGCCGATACATCGACAATTGAAGATATACAATCAGGAATTATGTCATTATTTTTTAAAGCACCCAAACGCATTTGGTCTTCTAGATGTTCGATGCCCCAAATTTTACAGAAGTGGTGATTGAAATAGAGGATTTCATCGGTACGATTGTCGACAACAAAAAATCCCAGCAAAGAAGTTTCAGTCATAGAACGCAGCAAAGCTTCCCGCCAGCGCAATTCTGATTCTGCACGCTGGTGTTCTTGTAGTGCAGCTTGCTGCTTGGTAATATTCTTTTCGTTGACGAGGATGATGGAGTTACCCGTTACTGGATCTCGCGTAGATCGTATATCCATCCCATGCCATTGAATCCCCTCAGCGGTGGACACCTGAGCCTCTATGCTGAACACCTCACCGAAATTAATCGCCTCTATAGCTTGTTGTCCAACACTCTTGTCAACAAAGTGACTCAGGAAAATATTCTCAGTTGACGAGTTAGGGTGCAGGGTATCCCGATAACAGCGAAGGGCTGCCGGATTTTGCATCAAAGGTACACCATCCATCGTGTAAAGGGAGACGATCGCTGTGGTGTGACGTAGGGCTTCAATCGATCTAAGTGTTTCTCGATCGATCTGATTGATAACTTCTGTTGATCCTTCAACCAGCATCGCCATTCGCCCTTCTTCAATTTGAATTCCAGAAAAGATGCAGCGCAGAGAAACAGGTTTTCCTTCTGGGTAAAATGTCCAGTTTTCAGTGATGGTTTTCCCTTGCTGAAATTCTTGCAAATAGCTTTGCATTCGAGTGTGAGTAGACTGGGAAACATCACTGAAGTTGCGATTGAGCAATTCTTCTCGACTTTGAGCATTCCAAATATGCAGAGCGGATTGATTCGCCCACCACATCTGCAAGTTTTGAATATCATAAATCCAAACTGGAGTTTGTAATCGGTCAAATGCAATCAAGTCTGCAACTGATATATTCTTTGGCAATGCTGTTCTTGTGATAATGGAACCTCTAAAATTCTGATACAGAGTTCTTTTAATTGACTTCAACTTTGGCTGAACTGTCAAATTTTTCAGGTTTTGATTGAGTTTCAGCGTTAGTTTTTGGCAGGATGTAGCCCTTTGCTGATGGCGTTCTGCTTCCCCAAGAGCGATTCCTAACTCTGCGGCTATAAGTTGGAAATACTCAATTTCTAAAGAACTCCATTGACGCGAGCCACTGCACTGGTGAGCAATTACTAAGCCCCATAAATGAGGATATGTACTAGAAACTCCATCAACTTCTTGATTATTGACTAAAATTGGTACTACTAAATTAGCTCGAATCTGTAAGTCTGTTAAGAGTTTTTTGTAGCAAGGGTCAAGGGTTGTAGTATGAATATCTTCAACAATACCAACGCTTCCATCTCGATATCGCTCTACCCATGTCGCATTGAAGCAAGGATCGTAAATTAATTGCCCTAGAATCGGTTTCCATCCATTACTTACAGACTCTTCTGCGATTACTCCATCTCCATCCGGCAAAAAACGATAGATAATGGCGCGATCGCTTTCTAAAGTTGTTCTAACTTCGCTGACAATAATCTTGAGAATTTCACTCACTTCAAGTGACTGATGAATTTGATCGACCAGCATCCTAATTCGATCAAGGATTTGCTTTAAATCAATTTCAGAACCCGATAGACGATTGAAGAGCATAGCAATAATCTATGTATATGCACTTAGCTAGATGTAAAATTTTTCTCTAGTATTTAATTTTATGCCAAATTCCCTAAAACGTTAAGCTTAAACTTGATATAGCAATCCGAATTGAAACGTGAGAAAATCTATAGGCAGAAAGTAAGTATCTATAAGTATTTTAGCGATTTTTTTTCTTAGGAATGATTTAGGATTACTATAGTTGGTAATAACTTCAAAATCAAACCAACTGCTCAAAGGCTAAACCTTGATATTTATACTTCAATTTATAAAAATTTTCATTTGCATGAGATACATGCTAGGGATGCACAGCTAACTGTGCATCCCTAAGAATTTTTTTTACTCTAAGTAATTGCAAATCCTGCTATATATTGGATGTTTGTAAGAATTCAGAAGTCAGGAGTCAGGAGCCAGAATATTTGTAAAATCAAGCGTGTAATAACTTCTTGATTTTATTAAACTTATTAAGTTTAGGTATCAAAATCTTCTTAATTCTGGATTATGGATTCTGAATTTTGAATTCTGAATTCTTACGGATGTTTTACCCATTCTTCTTTAATCTTTTAGTCAAGTAAAATCCCAACCCAGCAATTGAGCAACCTGAGCCGGGAGGGTAACTGGATTAAAGGGTTTGAGTATTACACCTGCGACTTGATACTGTCGCAAAATTTGCGAATCCAACCATCGCGCTTTTGCACTGAGCAACACTACAGGAATAGCTTGAGTTTCTGGATGATTTCTTAGTTTATTCATAAACTCAAAACTAGCCAGATCGCGGATTGAGATATCTAATACAATCGCATCAGGAGTATGGTGTACTGCATTCTGCAATCCTTCTAATGGAGAATCTGCTGTCACCACATTCCAACCAGCTAAATCTTGGAGGCAAAATTTTACTATCTCACGAACATGCAGTTCATCATCAATGAGCAATATCGTTTTGCCGATTATATTTACCTCCTCTAGCATGTTCATTTTATTTCATATACCTTTCTTAGTTACAGATAAAAACACTTTTATCTGTAATCAAGAAAAATACATTACAAAAATAAAAAACTAATAAAGATATAGATTTTGTTACCAAACTTAACTATTAATCGTCCCACCCCAGAATTTCACTAACTTCGTTGCAAATAGAGGTGGGTTCAAAAGGTTTGGTGATAATCCCAGCAATTCCCATCTGGGCAAAACGGGCGCGATCGCTCCCTTGGACTTTCGCTGTTAACAAAATCACTGGTATAGCTTCGGTTCCTGAATTCGCCTGAAGTTTTTCGTAGACTGCAAATCCGTCCATGTCAGGCATAGAAACATCAAGTAGAATGGCATCAATAGGTTCCGTCTGGGCGATTTTTAATCCTTCTGACCCTGATGCAGCTGTCAGAGTGTCCCATTCTCCCAAGTCTTCTAAACAAGCTTGCACTAATTCGCGGATTCGTTCTTCATCATCTACAATTAACAATTTTTTTGTCATTTGTCATTTGTCATTTGTCATTTGTCATTGGTCATTTGTCATTTGTCATTTGTCATTGGTCATTAGTTATTTTATTATTCTCCCCTGCTCCCCTGCTCCCCTGCTCCTCTGCTCCTCTGCTCCCCTGCTCCCCTGCCTAATTTATCGGCAATGGTAGAGTGAAGAAAAACGTGCTGCCAACACCAAGAGTACTTTCAGCCCAGATTTGCCCACCGTGCCGATCAATAATACTACGACAGATTGCCAATCCCAAGCCTGTGCCGCCTTTGGTGCGAGAATCAGAGGCATCTACTTGCTGAAATCTTCCAAAGATTGCTTCTAACTTATCTGCTGGAATACCTCGGCCTCGATCCGTTATTTGGAATAATACGTAGTCTGTTTGCTGTTGGACACTGAGAGTAATAGTAGAATCGGCAGGCGAGAATTTAATCGCATTACCTAACAAATTGGTGAGTGTTTGCACAATGGCATCAGGAGCCGCCCAAACTTGAGCATTGGTAGGGTGGATTTTAAAGGTAATATTTTGCTGATTGGCGATCGCTTGCACTACGGCTACTGCTTGTTGAATTAAATCAGCCGCATTGCAGGTGGTTTTTTCTAAAACAGCTCGATCCGATTCTAAGCGTTCCAAATCGAGAATATCGTTAACAAGACGCACTAAGCGATCGCTATCGATGGCTGCAATCTCAATCATGCGCTTGAATTTGTCTGGTTTTTTGTCGTAGATACCAGTTTGTAGTAAGCCTAGTGCTGCACGAATTGCAGTTAAGGGAGTGCGGAGTTCATGACTCACAATGCCAATAAACTCACTCTTGATCAGATTAATCTGTTCTAGTTCAGTGATATCTTCGGCAATACCAGCAATCCGAACTAACTCGCCTAGTTCATTTTTGATCGGAAATGCGCGATCGCGAATCCAACGGATTGAACCATCAGGGCGAATAATCCGATATTTGTTATCATATTGCCCTGTTCTGAACTTTTCAATGAATTCAATTTCGACGCGCTGGCGATCCTCTGGGTGAATTGCATCTAACCAATTTAAAGAGTTGTGATACAAGTCTTCACAACTTCTTTGCCAGATGGTTTCATAAGCATTGCTCACATATAGAACTTGTTGATTGCGAATATCTTTGATCCAAAACATTGCTTGGATGTTTTCTGCCAGCTGACGAAACTTTTCTTCGCTCTCGCGTAAAGCTTCTTCGATGCCTTTGCGCTCAGTGATATCTTGGTGAACTGCAACCAGAACGTCGCCGTAGTCGGGATGCCTGAATACAGAAGCCGTCACACTACACCAAAATGGCGTACCATCTTTTTTAAGATTCTGGGCTTCATAGGTGGCTTCTGTATTTTGTAAGACGGTAGACAGAGTGGCTTGATTTACATTTTCATTAGTTACTGATTTGGTGACATAGTTGATAATCGAAACGTGTTGACCGTTGAGTTCACCACAGTCGTAGCCAAACATTTGCTCAAATTTCGGATTGGCATAAACAATGACTCCATTATCGATTCTCACTAAGCAAATGCCTTCCCCCATATTTCGGGTGATTACAGCCTGAAGCTCCAGCATTTGCGCTTGTTCTAAAAGTGTGAGTTGAGTTTTTTGCTGCTCTATCACTGTTTTTCGCAGGCGATCATTCGTCTCTGTCAGTTGTGCAGTGCGTTCTTGCACTCGTTGCTCAAGTTCGGTATTCAGTTGTTGTAGGTCAATTTCTGCCTGTTTGCGCTCTGTTAGTTCTGTCTGTAATTGTTTGAACAAATCTGCTTGCTGGATAGCAATGCTTACCTGCGCTCCTAACTGCTGCAACAGAGTGATTTCTGAAGATTGCCACTCACGAGGAGCCGCACATTGATGAGCCGCCAGTAATCCCCACAATTCATCTCCTACGGAAACAGGAACGACCAGATTTGCCCTCACTTGGAGACTTTCTAAAAATTCAACGTGACAGGGACTAATTCCAGCAGTATAAATATCAGTTTTCGCAGTGACTAAGCCTTGTTTAAACGGTTCGACGTTCTCTTTACCAATGCAAGGGTCATGAATTTGGAGTGGTAAAAGAGCCATCCATTCCGGTGCTACAGACTCAATAACAATCGTTCCACCCCAACCTGGATAAAATTGGAAGATAGTAACGCGATCGCACTCCAGAAATTGCCGCACTTCATCGACAGTAGTTTGCAAGATATCTTGTAAATTCAGCGATCGCCGGATACGCTGGGTCATTTCCATGACTAAGCGCTGTTGCTCAAATTGCTGTTGCAGCGTTTCTTGTGCTTGTTTGCGCTCGTCAATGTCTATGACAGTTCCCGCCATCCGGACAGGCTGACCCGCTCGGTTATAAAATGTGTTTCCCCGCCCCTCAATCCAGTGGATGCTACCATCTGCCCAAATAATCCGATACTCATGGTGGTAAGTGCTGTGACTTTGCAGTGCTTGTTGTACTACTTGGTTCAGAGAAGGGCGATCTTTAGGATGTAAATGGGCATCAAAGGTTTCATATTTACCATCAAAACTACCAACAGCCAAGCCGAATAACTGTTCATGTTCTGGCGACCACTTGATTTCTCCTGTGACAATATTCCAGTCCCACATTCCCATGTGCGCCGCCGATAGAGCCATCCGCAGTTGCTCGGCATTTTCCTGAGCCAATCTTTGGCTAAGTTGTTTAATCTTTTGTCTGCTGTGCTGAAGATTGCTAGTGATTAGGTTAATCACCAAGGCAACCAGTAAAAAGATACTTAGCCGCAATAATTTTTCTGGTTGATCGATCCAGATTTGGTATCGCGGAGGCATCAATAAATAATCAATTGCCAGTGTCGAAAGGACAAGTGTAACGATCCCTGGTCGAAAGCCACCATACCAAGTACTTACAATAATAGCTATATAGAAAAAAGCACCAATGGTTCGGGAAAGCAGCGGTTCTAGCCAGAGTGACAGCAGCAGGGCGATCGCAGCTGAACCAATAGCCACACCGTACTTCAATAATTGCTGATAATTTCTCATCATGCTTTACTTTTCCCTGCCTGAGAGCGCCAACGCGTTCTTTGAATGCGGCTCAGTACCCGTGTCACAAGTTCTGGCCCTAGCACTGGCTTGCTGATAAAATCATCGGCTCCGGCAGCAAAAGCTTGCTGAAGAAATTCTGCTTCGGTATGGGCTGTAACTACTAAAATCGGTAAATCTCCCCACTGGGTATCTTGGCGCACGACTTTGCACAACTCTAATCCGTTCACTATCGGCATTTCTAAATCTAGCACCACCAAATCAGGAGATGTTGCAATCAGTACCTTCCAAAATTGTTGTGATTGGGAGAGGGTGATTACTTCCAGCCCCCAAGGAGTTAATAACGCCGATAATCCAGCCAGTATTACAGGGTCATCGTCTACGATTAAAACTTTGGCTTCGGAAGTTTGAGGTTGAGGTAAGACACGAGCGATCGCCTGAAAAATCTCCTCGGTTGTCGCCGGTTTATGCAAAAATTGTCTAGCTCCTAAACGCGATACTCTCAGCCGATCTGCTAGAGTATCTCGTCCTGTAAAAACAATTACTGGGATATTTGGCGATCGCTCTACTATCTCGCTCAATAATATTAATCCGTCTTCCTCTGCTGTTGTAAAACTCAAATCCAGTAAAACTGCGTCAGGAGTTTTTAAGGAAAAAAGCGATCGGGCGGTTGCTAAGTTTGGTGCAACCTTCATCCTGATTCCCCATAAATCGGCTTCTGCTTGCAACTGCTTTGTCAGCATAGGATCATTATCGATTACTAACAGCCGATGAGTTTGCTTCATCGGGACGCTTGGAGCAGCAAAAATGACAGCAGGCTTGGTTAACTCTTGCTGTAATGCTGTTACCAGTTGCGAGAAATTAGAGATTTGCTCTGGAGATAGCGAGGAATCTTCAAGCAGCAAATGTTCTATTTTCCGTGCAAGCCGGGAACCCTCTGGATAACCGAACGACCCCATTGAGCCTGCTAGCTTATGGGCTTCACGCAATGCATTCTGCTGTAAATCTTCATTTAAATTTCCTGCCAAGAGTGCAGTTTTTGCTTGCTCCAGCACTGCAACCTGTCCAACAAAGGAATTACGAAATCGCTCCAGCACGCGATTTACAGAAGTCATATCTTTGAGGCCGGGTTTTTTCTTTCCATCTTGATTCTTTTCCCCAACAAAGATTGAGCGATTAGGTGCAGGCTTGACGCGATAGCCCATGCCATATACCGTTTCTAGAAATTCTTCTGCTATACCTGCTGTTTTCAGTTTCTTGCGCAAGTCTTTAATATGAGTCGTAACTGCATTTTCAGTCGGTGCATCCCCAAATCCCCAAAGCCGATCTAGAATCACTGCACGACTAAAGATCCGGTCTGGGTTTTGCAAAAATAACTCCAGCAGTTTGTATTCTGTGGCTGTGAGGAGAATTTCCTGCTGATTACAAGTTACTCTGCCGGCACTTGGATCTAAAGAGAGATTTCCCCAGGTTAAGGTAGATGATGAGATCGCGCCATTGCGTCGTAATAAAGAGCGAATTCTGGCTAGTAATGCTTCTGGGTCAAAGGGTTTGATGACGTAATCATCTGCTCCGGCATCTAACCCCGCCACAATATCTGCATTAGAATTTTTCCCGGTTAACAACAGAATAGATTTATGGTAGCCTTGCTTTCGCAGTTGCCGACACAAGGTAATCCCATCCAGTTTCGGAATTAGCCAGTCCAGCAAAATCAACTCATATTCAGTCGATAGCGCTAGTTCTAATCCCGCTTCTCCATTGCTTGCAATGTCGATAGTATAATGATTTGCACTCAACAACTCGAAGAGTGCTGTACTCAGTAATACGTCATCCTCTACCAACAAAATTTTCATAAGTTGTATCAAAAGAAGATGCTTATGACACCTTCGCGATCGCAGGGCACACCCTCTGCGCGGTCAAACTTTTATGTAATTTTAATATATTGTTACAAACAATACAACAAGTTAATTTAATGTGAGTTCGACGGGTGCTATTTTGACCTCTCCCCCCGCCCCTCTCCTACCAGGAGAGGGGAACAAAAACCCTCCTTACTCGTTATCCTTAAAGGAGAGGGAGGCTGTCCGGGAGAGGTCTGTCGAACTCACGTTAATTTAGATAGATTTTGCAGTTTGACATATTTCGACTTATATCTGTGTCAGTGCATTAGTACTATATATTTTCTGTTTGATTTCTAGCCAGTTGTGGTGAAGCGGTGACGTTTGTGCTGCATCCACCTTAAGGTGGTTCGGAGAGCGTGAACGTCAACAACTGGCCATTGGGTGGGATTTTGAGACGGGAGTTGATCCCTTGTAGAATTTTCTCAATGTCCCTGTAACCCTGTTGATATATAAATTAAAACTGCAACAGAAAAACTTTGGATGCCAAATTGCCAAAAGCACTCAACACAATAGACATCTTGCAAAAGGAACTTTTGCTTTGCGGTGGGGAGAAGGGAAAATTCCATACCTTTACCCTTTACCCCTTACCCTTTACCCCACAATGCCAAAAAGTCTAATAGACTTCATATATTGATCAGCTAGATTTGCAATCATACTTTGTATGGTAGTTCTGCACGCACTTTCAGATTTCATCGACTGCGATTTTGCGATCGCCAACTCATCTTGTAGCTATTGGTACGAAGGGCGCTGTCCGCAAAGTGGCGATCGCCTAAAATTACCCCGCACTTCAATGTCCGAAGCGATCGCCCACGGACTAATGCAATATCTTGCCAAGAATGACTGTTATTCTCGTGAAGGGAAGATGTATGGAATCCTATTGGTTGAACTGCCTAATGGCGAACAACGGGTACTAAAAGCTTTTTCTGGTCTTTTGAATAGTTGCAGTGTGGTTGAGGGCTGGGTGCCGCCAATTCCGGGACGAGATGAAGTTGCTTTCGAGGAAAACCGTACTTTGGCACAGTTGGAAGCGATTAAGCAAGAAATTATTACCTTGAAGCAACTAACCGAACGCCAGCAGTATAAAATCCTGTTTAATGACTTTGAGCAGCAGTTACAAGCAATGAGCGATCGCCATCGCTATTGCAAACATCAACGACAAGAAAAACGTCAGCAAATCTGCAATACACTCACTCCCGAAGCGCTTACTATTGCCCTTGAACAACTTGACGAAGAGAGTCGTCAGCAGGGAATTGAGCGACGACAGCTTAAACGCCAGCAAAATGCTGTATTACAGCCCCTACAACAGGTAATTGCAGCAACGGATGCACGAATCAGCGAACTGAAACAACGGCGCAAAGAACTTTCCCGTCAATTGCAAGCTCAAATGCACGCTAGCTACAGCCTGACTAATTTTTCCGGGCGATCGCAATCATTGCAAGAATTGATGCCAGGAGGTTCGCCCACTGGCACAGGAGACTGTTGTGCCCCAAAGCTGCTGCATTATGCGGCAACACATAATCTCAAACCCCTAGCAATGGCAGAATTTTGGTGGGGTGCGTCTTCCGTAAATCAGGATAAAATTCCGGGAGAGTTTTATGGAGCCTGTGCCGAGCGATGTCAGCCATTGATGGGGTTTTTGCTCTCAGGCTTGAAACCTTCCCTCTCTGCTAGGGAAAAAAGAAGCCTCTCTTCTAATAGGCTACCGTGTATACACAAGTCCTTCTCACCCCCTCTAACTCCCCGATGCCTTGGGGGAGAACCGGGAACCGGATATTTCCCCCCTTTGCAAGGGCTACAGTGTACACACAAGTCTGAAATAGCTTACTCATCTGGGTTTTTGCATCACTTTTACCCCACCCTAACCCTCCCCTTGCAAAGGGGAGGGAACCGGATCTTTAATCTCTCCCCTTTGCAAGGGGGGATTAAGGGGGGTAAATCCGGGGTTGGCGCTTCATTACCAAGATATGTGTACACAGAGGTAACTTTACCGATTATTTATGAAGATGAATGGCTGATTGCTGTCAACAAACCTGCTGGATTACTTTCGGTACCCGGTCGTTATCGCGATCGCCAAGATAGTGTTTTGAGTCGCTTACGTCATTTGTTACCTGATGGTATGGCGCTTATATCTGTGCATCGCCTAGATCAAGAAACTTCCGGGATTTTGTTGTTAGCACGCGATCGCCAAACCCATCGGCAACTCAGCCAGCAGTTTCAGCTACGCCAGGTTCACAAGGTTTATGAAGCCATACTTTCCGGTGTTTTGACAATTGAGCAAGGTAAAATTGAACTGCCATTATGGGGAGATCCTGAAAATCGCCCTGAGCAAAAAGTTGATTGGCAGCACGGTAAACCCAGCTTGACACACTTCCAAGTAATAGCGAGAGAAGGAGACTACACCCGCGTAGAATTTACGCCACTAACAGGACGCACTCATCAGTTAAGGGTTCATGCAGCTGATGCGCGAGGACTTGGGATAACTATTTTAGGCGATCGCCTTTATGGATGTTGTGCAGTTACCAGTCGGTTACATCTGCACGCCAGAGAGCTTCGCTTCAAGCATCCGCAGTTAGAAAAAACCTTGCATTTACAAGCAATTACGCCCTTCTGACGAGTCATATTACAGCAGATTTCAAGTCGGTGAGGTACAGAAGCTAAGTCTGTTACCCGTTTTATATTAAGTCCGGGTAATTAGTTATGATTCCCACAGTCATTGCACCCACCGCGCCAAAGCTACGCTTTGTCTCCCCTAACAGCTAGCCTATTGCTTTTTAAATTTGTATGTGATAATTTTCTGCTTGTAGTTAATTCAACGGTTATCCGACCGACTTATAGTACTTACAAAAATTAATATAACTACTAAGAGGCTTCTTAATAAAAATATCCAACTACAAATGATTCTGGGATACCCCACAAAATTGGATGATTTTTTTCTTGGAAATCCCTAAATGAGAGATAAAGACGAGAGTGCTGGAGTTGACTTCTAAACTCTCATTCTTGTCTTCTCTTTTATAAAAGGAGCAGGAGAGTAGCACTTCTTTATGAGAGGCTACGCTCTGTAACCGAGGAGAAGTTGCAGTAAGTTTTCCCTTATACACCTCCCCACCTCTGCCTCTTGTGTCCAGTCCCCAATTCCCAATCTGGCGATCGCAAATCTAAAATTTAAAATTGTATGACTAAAGTATTCATTCTTGATGCCAACAAACAACCGTTATATCCAGTACGCATCAGCCATGCTAGGCTGCTATTGTCACAAGGTAAAGCTACTGTTTTTCAGCGATATCCTTTTACTATCATTCTGAAGGAGTCCCTTTCTCATCTAAAACTTGAGCAACTTGGCTTCAAGATTCATCCTGGTATTAAAATAAATCGTAATTAAATTACGAATTACGAACTTGTACTGAGCGTAGCCGAAGTATTACGAATTACGAATTAGTTAATCTTAGTCGCCTCCTCAACAGAGGAATATAGATGACGAACCACACTATTTTAGAACCGTTACCAGAAGACCAATGGTTTATTGAGAGCCAGGAACTACGATCCTTTGTCGCAACAGTGCGGGAAATTAGCGCTAGCACTGTTGATGATCGCACACAAACTCTCGCCAAACTAGAACCCCATTTTCAAGAACTGCTTGCTCAACAGGAATGGCTACCGGAAAAGTTTGCCCAAATTAATCCTGAAAGCCAGATGGGTGGCGGTATAGGTCAGTGGCTGCTTTATCGCGCTAAAGACCGTTCACTGTCGGTATTCAGTTTGGTAATTCCCCCAGGTTCAACGACTCCCGTCCACGATCATTTAGCCTGGGGATTGATTGGTTTATACAAGGGCGATCAAGAAGAAACAGTCTATCGCCGTATAGATAGCAGTGATGTAGAAGGACACGCACAATTACAAGTAACTGAAGTGCGATTGCTTCAACCAGGGGATATCTACCGCCTCTTACCACCAGATGGTGATATCCACGCCGTCAAAACCACATCCCAGAGCGCATCTGTATCGATTCATACCTTGGGTAATGATACTGGTTGCGTCTTGCGTCACCAGTTCATCCCAGCATCTCACAGCGTCAAATCCTTTCGCTCTGGATATTCCAACGCTCCCTGTAAACAAGAGGAGGAAAAAGCACATGGCCAATTATATTAGACCAAAACCCCCTGTATTCGAGCGAGTTGAAGACGAACGCCTGCACCGCAAGCAACGTCTCGCCGCCGCCTTTCGCTTGTTTGGTAAGTTTGGCTTTAGTGAGGGAATCGCAGGCCATATTACGGCTCGCGATCCTGAGTTTACAGATCATTTCTGGGTCAATCCATTCGGGGCATACTTCGGTCATATCCGAGTTTCTGACCTGATTCTAGTTAACAAAGATGGTGAAGTCGTTAAAGGCGATGCTGATGTAAACCAAGCTGCTTTCGCCATCCATTCTCAGATTCATGAAGCTCGGCCTGATGTCATCGCCGCGGCTCACGCCCATTCACTTTATGGTAAAGCCTGGTCTAGTTTAGGGCGTCTCCTTGACCCCTTGACTCAAGATTCTTGTGCTTTTTACGAAGACCATGCCCTGTTTGACGATTTTACAGGTGTTGTTTTAGAAACTTCTGAAGGTCAGCGATTGGCGCAAGCCTTGGGGCCAAAGAAAGCCATAATCCTACGTAACCATAGTATTTTAACTGTGGGACATACAGTCGATGAAGCTGCCTTTTGGTACATTAGCTTAGAGCGATCGTGCCAAGGCCAACTGTTGGCAGAAGCTGCGGGTAGACCCACTACTATCAAACACGAAACAGCCCGTTTAACACAAACTCAAGTGGGGTCACATGTAAGTGGGTGGTTCAGTTTCCAGCCGCTTTATGATCGGATTGTGCGCGAAGAACCTGATTTGCTCAATTAGTGCTGTGTTTTTTGGCACTGGGATATTAACAATTCAAAATTCAAAATTCAAAATTCAAAATTATTCGCGCCGCATCTCGTAGAGAAAAGAGTTACATAAGGAGATTTAAACCCCGACTGTAGCTTACTTAAGAGCAAGGTAACTAAACTGAGCGGAGTAGCTCCGACTCCGCCTCCCAGTTATTTATTGTCAATTGAACCTAAATTTATTTATATACTCCGGTAAACCCATAAGTTTATAGTATTGTTATAGCTCAGAGAAATCATTTTGATGATTAACCAAATCTTTCGCCGTTTTATTGCCAAGTGGATATCGTTGATAAAATTCAGGAATATCCCCTTTAACAACCAACATAAATTATTCTTTTCTTCTCCTTTGCCAACAGTGGGGGCTTTTGTTACAGGTCTTTCTCTAAGCCTGCTATTTGCTGCTTGTTCATCGACACCGACTGTTAATGCCCCTAATCCCAATGCCACATCTCAGGGTAATTCTACTTCCAGTAAAGCAACAGTAGTCAGATTTGGTTATCAAAAATCGACCATTTTGCTAAGAACTAAGGGTGTTTTAGAAAAGCGTTTAGCGCCAGAAGGAATAACTGTAAAGTGGACTGAATTTCAAGCAGGCCCACAACTACTAGAAGCGATGAATGTAGGTAGTATTGACATTGGCCCTGTGGGAGAATCACCGCCAATCTTTGCCCAAGCAGCGGGAGCATCACTAACTTATGTTGTTGGTACTGCTGCTAGTCCGGCTGGTTCAGCAATTCTTGTTCCTCAAAATTCGCAAATTCAAAAAGTTACTGACTTGAAGGGTAAAAGAGTTGCCTTTCAAAAAGGATCTAGTGCCCATTTATTGTTAGTCCAAGCTTTAGAAAAAGCCGGATTAAAATATACAGATATTGAACCTAAATATTTGGCTCCGGCTGATGCTCGTGCTGCATTTGTGAAAGGGAGCGTGGATGCTTGGGTAATTTGGGATCCTTTCTATGCTGCGGCTGAAGAGGCAACTAAAGCTAGAGTTCTGATTGATGGCACAGGAATTAATAAACAGGGAGGATATTATTTGATGAGTCGCAAATTTGTCACTGAAAATCCCCAAACTGTCAAGGCAATAGTGGAGGAAATTAAAAATCTCGAAGAATGGTCTAAACAGAATCGAGAAGAGGTAGCAAAAACTCTCGCACCTGTGTTAGGAATTGACTTGGAAACGATGAAAAAAGCAACTAACAGGCGGACTTTTGGGATTGTACCAATTGACGACAATTTGATAAATCTACAACAAGGTGTTGCAGATACATATTACAAATTGAAGTTAATTCCCAAAGAAATAAATGTGAAGGATGCAATGTTGACAAAAGAAGAATATGCTGCTTTCTCACCAAAAACTTAAACTAGTACAATGAATCGGCTGTAGGGGCATAGAGATGTATGCACCTACAGATGAAATTGGTATTAGTAGCAAATTTGAAAATGTAAATCTTGGAATTGATTATGACTAATCCTACAGAACTACTGCGATCGCGCTACGGTGAAATTCCCTTCAACCCCGAAATTGCATGGAATGATTCGCTAACAGCACTACTATCTCACCGTTCAATTCGGTCCTATCTAGCCGATCCTTTACCACCAGGAACTCTGGAATTACTAATTGCAGCCGCCCAATCTGCATCTACTTCCTCAAATTTGCAAACCTGGAGTGTGGTAGCAGTCGAAGATCAACAGCGCAAAGAGGAGTTATCCAAGCTAGCGGGAAACCAAGCACATATTAAGCAGGTTCCTTTATTCTTGGTTTGGTTAGCAGATTTGGCGCGTCTAAGTCATGTTGCTGACAGTCGCGGCATATCTCATGATGCGCTGGAATATTTGGAAATGTTTGTGATGGCAACAATTGATGCAACGTTGGCGGCGCAAAATGCCGCAGTTGCAGCTGAGTCACTTGGTTTAGGAACAGTATATATTGGCGGAATCAGGAATCGCCCACAAGAGGTAGCACAGATATTGAATTTGCCCTCCTCTGTGTATGCTGTATTTGGGCTGTGTGTGGGCTATCCAAATCCTGAAGTTGAAGCAGCGATTAAGCCAAGGTTGCCCCAGTCAGCTGTGCTGCATCATGAAACCTATAAATTGGCAGAACAAGAAGAAGCGATCGCTCACTACAACGACATCATCAAAGAATTCTATACTGAACAAAAGATGAATGTTGCTGGCGATTGGTCAGAACACTCAGCCCAACGCATCGCCACTGTAGAATCATTGAGAGGACGCGATCGCTTGCGTGAAGCTCTTAATAACCTTGGCTTCAAATTACTGTAAACAAGAAGAATCAAGATTATGGATTTGCAACTCCGTGGCAAAGTCGCCTTAGTAACAGCTGCTAGTAAAGGTTTGGGCAAAGCTACAGCGAGGCAATTTGCCCGTGAGGGTGCAAAAGTTGCCATCTGCGCCCGCAGTGAGTTAATTGACAAAACTGCTGCCCAGATTGCAAGCGAAACAGGTACAGAAGTGCTATCTCTGCGTGCGGACGTTACCAGTCAAGAAGATATTGAACGGGTAATTAACGCCACAGTGGAAAAATTTGGCGGGTTGGATATCCTTGTTACCAACGCCGGAGGCCCACCTGCTGGCACTTTTGACGATATTGATTTGGCAACTTGGGAAACTTCGATCGACTTGACTTTGCTGAGTGCGGTACGCTTGGTAAAGTACGCCTTACCTCACTTACGCCAATCTACTGCACCAGCAATTCTGACCATCACCTCAACCTCAACTAAACAACTAGTCCAAAATCTGGTTTTATCTAATTCCATTCGATTAGCAGTGATTGGTTTAACGAAAACTCTCAGCCAAGAACTGGGTAGCGATAAAATTCGCGTCAACAGTATTCTACCAGGCTGGACATATACAGAACGGGTAGAAGAATTAATCGATGCCCGCATTGCTAAAAGTGGTGAAACGAAAGAAGCAGAAATTGCTAGAATCAATGGGACAGTCCCTTTGGGTCGTATGGGCACACCAGAAGAGTTTGCCAATGTTGCGGTATTTCTGAGTTCACCAGCAGCCTCATTTGTGAACGGAGTCATGCTGCAAGTAGATGGCGGAATTATTCAAAGCACATTTTGAGCGGCTCGATCAACCCCACCCCCGCCAAAGCTATGCTTTGTCTCCCCTCCCCGCTTGCGGGGAGGGGTTGGGGGTGGGGTGCGATGACTGTGGGAATCATAACTAAATTAGCCGGACTTGATATAAAAACTAACTTTGACTACTTTCATCATTTCTTTAATTGTTCTAAATAGACAGCAACCATCATCATAAAGCTGTTACATCTTTGTTAAGAATAGTTACAACTTCTTAACACAAGGAAATATTTCTTATGGAAGTCTCACTTGAAAAGAATGCACCACATCGGGTTGTTATCGTTGGTGGCGGCTTTGGTGGACTGTATACAGCAAAAGCTTTGAAGAAAGCAAATGTAAATGTTACTCTCATTGATAAACGTAACTTTCACCTATTTCAGCCGCTTTTATATCAAGTTGCCACAGGTACGCTATCACCTGCTGATATTTCTGCACCATTGCGATCTGTATTCAGCAAAAGCAAGAATACAAAAGTGTTGTTGGGAGAGGTAAATGATATCGATCCAAAAGCGCAACAAGTTATTCTGGGTGATGAAGTAGTACCTTATGACACATTGATTGTCGCTACAGGTGTTAACCATTCCTATTTTGGTAAAGATAATTGGAAAGAATTTGCTCCTGGCTTGAAAACTGTTGAAGATGCCATAGAAATGCGTCGCCAGATATTTTCGGCATTTGAAGCGGCAGAAAAAGAAACCGATCCAGAAAAACGCCGTGCTTTGTTGACTTTTGTGATTGTCGGGGGTGGGCCCACTGGTGTAGAATTATCCGGCGCGATCGCAGAATTAGCATACCAAACTCTCACAGAAGATTTCCGCAGCATCAATACCTCAGAAGCGAGAATTTTACTATTGCAAGGTGGCGATCGCATCCTCCCACACATTTCACCAGAATTATCGAAAGTAGCAGCAGAATCTTTGCAAAAGTTGGGTGTGGCTGTCTATACCAACACCAGAGTGACAAATATCGAAGGTAACATCGTTACTTTCAAGCAAGGCGATGAATTGACAGAAATTACCTCAAAAACTATCTTGTGGGCAGCAGGTGTTCAAGGTTCGCCTATGGGGAAAGCCCTAGCAAAAAGTACAGGTGTAGAGTGCGATCGCGACGGACGTGTGATTGTAGAACCGGACTTGTCTATCAAGGGTTATGACAACATTTTTGTAGTGGGAGATTTAGGCAACTTTTCCCATCAAAATGGTAAACCTTTACCTGGTGTTGCACCTGTAGCCAAACAACAAGGAGAGTATGTAGCTAAACTCATTAAACGTAGGCTTAAAGGTGAGACTTTGCCAGAGTTTCGTTACAATGACGTGGGTACTTTAGCGATGATTGGGCAAAATCTAGCTGTTGTAGATTTAGGCTTAGTCAAACTCAAAGGTTTCATTGCTTGGCTCTTTTGGCTAGTAGTTCACATCTACTTCTTAATCGAGTTTGACACTAAAGTAGTAGTAGCAATTCAGTGGGGATGGAATTATATCACTCGTAATCGTCGTTCTAGATTAATTACAGGTCGAGATGGTTTTGTAGAAGGAAAAACTGTTAACAAGAGGGTGCAACAGCCTTCTGGGACACCTCTGTAACTTCAGGTATCGCAACCGAGAGTACTCATATCGTGTTCTGGTAAAGACTTATCATTTAGACCGCAGGGGGGCAGGGGGGCAGCACTTCGGCTACGCTCAGTGACCGGGGAGCAGGGGGAAAGAGGCTGTGTAGCAAACGCTGTGA
This sequence comes from Nostoc sp. DedQUE09, assembly GCF_034530915.1. Taxonomy (NCBI): domain Bacteria; kingdom Bacillati; phylum Cyanobacteriota; class Cyanophyceae; order Nostocales; family Nostocaceae; genus Nostoc; species Nostoc sp. DedQUE09. Next base: position 16,589 of record NZ_JAVRCE010000034.1, on the reverse strand, counting down.
ACCCTTTAAATTATTTACTGTCGTAGCTGGCGATCGCCACAATCGTAGATAAAGGCACTTCCGCAAAATACTGTTGCTGAAATTGTTCTTCTCGAACAGCAGCTAAAAATCGTGCAACTGCTTCGTCAGCCAGGTTTTCGGCACTATCGTTTGGATTCCAGGTAAATTGTAAAGAACGGTCTTGTCGTTGAACTGTGAACCCTAAGTATTTTAAAGCTTTGATTCCGACAAGTAAGGTTTGGTCGCTAATGCCGATTTTCTCTAAAAGTTGTCCGCGGGTAACTAGTTGATTTGTGCGACTAAGATATTTGGCAATTCCGACAAGAGTCAGCCAAATTTGATTGGGTGGTTGATGGTTAGGTTTAGACCAAGCGATCGCTAATTGTTGCTGATTCTCAAGCCCAGACGTAGAGCGGCTACTCGCCAAACATCGCCGCAACCACATACGTAAATCATCCCAATTCGTGGGACAATCTTCAATAATTAGTCCTGAATGTTGAGTTGCTGAGTGTTCCTGATTCCGTAAGTCTAGGATGAAGGGTGTTAGCGATAGCTGAGTGTTGAGTGCTGAGTTAGCAGAAGAACGCACGGCAATCAATCTGATTTCATAACGTTTTTTGAAGGTGTTGTAGTCTAGTTCTGCTATGCAATCACACCTTCCTATGGGCAATTCATCTTTGTAGTGTCCCCACCATAAGCCAGGAAAAGCACTTCTGCTAGAATCATCCCGAATATCAAACTCAGCTTTAATGTACTGTACCTTTTTCCCTTGCCAATCCTGCTGATTGCGATGCCAAGAATTTTCAAACCAGCAGTTTTGAATTAGCAATTTCGGAACAGGATTACCCATTCCACAAGGTTCTAACAGTTTCAGTTCCAAAAATAACTCTTTTCCCAAGTCGGCTACCGTTACTGTCAAGTCTGCTTGCACGTTTGGCGTTAGAGTTGTACTACCTAAAGATTGCCGCAACTGCTGATTAATCGCCGCTGTAAATAAAGGAATATTCTCCACCAACAAACTCAAACCTGCTGCAAAGGGATGTCCCCCAAAGCGATGTAACAAATGTGCTTGCTCTTTCACCAATTGGTATAAATCGACAGAATTCACCGAACGAGCGGAACCCCTTGCAAGCAAAGAAGAATTGCTCCCCTGCTCCTCTGCTCCCCTGCTCCCCTGCGCCTCTGCTCCCCTACTCCCCTGCTCCCCTGCGCCTCTGCTCCCCTGCTCCCCTGCGCTTCTACTCCCCTGCTCCCCTGCTCCTTCCGTACTCAACAAAACCGTCGGGCGTCCTGTTTCTTGTGCTATCTGTCCAGCAACTAAGCCCAATACACCCGCAGGCCATTGGGCATCTTCTAAGACAATGACGCTGGTGGTTGATAAGTCTAATTGAGTAAGTTTTTGCGCCACTTGTGCCTGCACATCTTTTTGTAAAGATTTGCGGCGGGCGTTGGCGAGTTCTGTAACTTCGGCTAGTTCGTTACAACGTTTGACATCCCGACTAGTTAATAATTCCACGCAAAAACTGGCATCACCTTGAATGCGACTAACGGCGTTAATTCTCGGCCCCAAACCAAAAGAAATATCTGTGGGGCGATCGCCACTTTTCTGGCACAATTCTAATAATCGCCCTACCCCTGGCCGCCGCCGTGCTGCTGCTGGCTGTTTAAAATCTTCTTGCAGTCGTTGAATTCCCATCTGTGCCAAGTAGCGGCAATCTCCACTTAATTGCACTAAGTCAGCAATTAATCCAACTGCAACTAAATCTAATAAATCCTCTAACGGATATTTAGCAACATTGGGCAGACTTTGATATAGCGCTTCCACCAACTTATAAGCTACCGCCACCCCAGACAGATTAAATAACTGATGTTCTTTTGGAAAATAGCGGGGATTGATAATTGCTGCAACAGGTGGGCGTTCGGCTGGTAAGGTGTGATGGTCTGTAACTATTACATCTATACCTAACTGTTTAGCATAGATAATTTCTTCAACATTTGTGCTACCTGTATCGCAAGTAACTATTAATTTGCAACCTTGTTTTGCTAAGTTATCAATCCCTTGATTATTAAGTCCGTGGGATTCTTTCAGGCGATTGGGAATGTAATAAACTAACTGAGTATTTTGAGCAAAAAACTGCCCCAATCCATCCCAAAGTACCGATGTAGAGGTAATGCCATCAGCATCGAAATCTCCCCAAATTGCAATTTTTTCTTTAGTATTATATGCTTGTTGCAAGCGTGCGATCGCCAGATGCATTTCTTGCCCAAACTCAAAGGGACTTGCTGGTTGATAAACTTTATAGTTGATAAAAGCTGTTAATTGTTGACGATCTTTAATACCCCGTTGCCACAACAACTGCGCTGCATACAGTCCACTTGATGCAGGTGTATACTGTTTCACTGCTTGGATAAACCACTCTGGTGGTTGTTCAGTTGCTGTTATAGTCCACTGCTGTTGTTCTGGCATACAAACAAAGTTAGGATTTAGAAGTGAAAACTCTTCAAATACAATGATAATTTGTAAATCTGTAAAGTTGACTTTTAAAAGAGTCAATGATCATAATGGGAAACTGTTAATTTCTTCTAAACTATTGACCGGAACTACTGTGAGTGTTCAATTACCTGTAGTCATTAAATGAAGTTTTGATTGATATAAACGTCAGGTTTTCGCAATAATAATATTTATTAATTTTGCTTTTAGTTTTATTTTTATTTGCAACTTGTGAGCTAAATCACACTAGTAACCTAAGCACAAACATAAAATTCTATTTGTGCATAAAATATTATATATAAAATGATGGAATTACTGCAACTAATGTTGGTGCTAGGTACAGTAGTTGGTGTTACAGACGGGAACACTATTTTGGTTAAAGATAATGCAGGACAAACAACTATAGTCAAGTTAGCGTGTATTAATGCACCAGAGGCAACTGACAAGCGCTATGGTTTAGCAGCAACACAAAGGCTAAAACAGCTATTACCACTTCAAACTCCTGTTGTGATTAGAAGCACAGAACAACTTAAAAGTGGTCGTCCAGCAGGTGAAGTGTTTGTAGATAATCGGTCAGTAAATCTTCTTCTCGTAGAGTCAGGTAATGCCGTCGTTGACCAAGAATCTTTACAAAATTGCTATGAGAGCAAAACCCAATTTTTAATTGCAGAAGCTAATGCTAAGAATAAGCATTTAGGCTTGTGGCAACAATCAAAATTGCAGTTGAAGTTATATACCAAGTAAGCGCTAACACTATCAGTTATAATCAACTGAAACAATTTGCAATTTTAGGATAATACAGTTGAAAATGAGCAATAAAACCCTCATGTAAAGACGCGATAATTCGCGTCTTGAAAGACCAATTATTTACACCAATGACCCTTAACTGAATCGTATTAAATTTTAGGATGACTGTACTTATTTCATTGTTTGAAATTTTCCATATTTAATGTTTATCAATAAGTAATATCATGTCCGCTTGATTACTTATAAGACATATTTTAAAAGTAAATTTTGCAACATATTGGGGAAACGTTAAAGGGTAAGGGGAAAATTAATTCTATCCCTTTCCCCTTTACCCCCGCCCCTTATCCCCAGAGGGGGCCACACCTACCCCTTTTACCCATTTCTTGTTGCATTTTTAATATCACCAATCAACTCATCAATCCTTGATTGAGTAGTGTTCCAAGAACACATAAAACGTACTCCTCCCACACCAATAAATGTATAAAACTGCCAGTTCTTGGCTTTTAAGCTGTGAATGACTTCTTCAGGTAATTTTACAAATACGGCGTTGGCTTCTCTAGGAAACATCAAGTCAACACCTTCTATGTTTAATAGTTGATTTTCTAAGTATTCAGCACATTGATTAGCATGTCTAGCATTTTTTAGCCAAGCACCAGTTTCCAATAAACCCAACCAAGGAGCCGAAATAAATCGCATTTTTGAAGCTAGCTGGCCTGCTTGCTTGCATCGATAATCAAAATCTTCTGCTAGCGCTTTATTGAAGAAGAGAATGGCTTCACCTAATGCCATTCCATTCTTGGTACCACAAAAACACAACACATCCACTCCAGTTTTCCAAGTAATTTCAGCAGGACTTTTATTCATAGCGGCAACTGCATTGGCAAAACGAGCGCCATCCATGTGAAGTTTTAAGTTATATTTGTTTGCAACTTCTTTAATACTTAAAAGTTCTTCAATAGAATATAAAGTCCCTAATTCAGTTGATTGTGTAATGCTAATAACTTTAGGTTTGGGATAATGAATGTCAGTACGTTTGGTGACAAGTGACTCTATAGACTCTGATGTTAATTTGCCATTCTTACCGTGAGCAAGTAACAATTTAGAGCCATTAGATGCAAATTCCGGTGCGCCACATTCATCTGTTTCTATGTGAGATGTCTCATGACAAATGACGCTATGATATGACTGGCAAAGAGCAGCTAAAGATAAAGAATTTGCGGCTGTACCGTTAAAGGTAAAAAATACTTCACAATCAATTTCAAAGAGATCCCGAAAATAATCTGTTGCTTTTTGAGTCCATTCATCATTTCCATAAGCTGGAACACTACCTTGATTTGCCCTAATCATATATTCCAATGCTTCAGGACAAATACCAGAAGAATTATCACTTGCAAACTGTTCTAATTGGCTACTCATAATTTTTATTTTAATTTTTAACTAATTATTATAATTTTAATAAATAATTTTTGACTTTGCCAAATCCATTGGCGAGTAATACTATTAATTTTTCCAATTATTTAATAATTCTGCTAATTACAACAACTTTGAATAGCAGGAAGCTAATTTTTTATAACCATAATTCATAATTAATGAAAAACCAGGTTTGTGACTTATATAAAAATAGCAAGTCTAAACTTTTTGGTTTTCACAACTTAAATTTGATTTTTCTATTTTGTATCAACCTGAATCGTTATAAAGTTAAGTAGAATATTAATAATATATAAATAACTTTGCTGATGTCTACAGAAAACTGAAATGTTATTTTTACATCACTGAGATGTTTAATTACTACGGTGTTCTCCTCAGCCTTGCATTGAGGGTATTTTGAGACGATAAACATCGTCAGTAACTAAATATTATGCTAAAAAAATAAAGTTTGCTAATCAGAATGCTAATTATCTACTTATAATACACTATACAATGTCCTACCAATCACCATCAAATCACTATTGGGCATATTTGTCCTTTGTTAGTTTTCAGTAGTCATTTGTTTATTTTCTACTGACTAATGACCAACGATCGATGACGAATACTTCGGCTTACCTCGGCTCCGCTCGGCACGAGTCGCTCAGTACAAGTGACTAAATAACTAATGACTGAACCATTGATTGAACTAAAAGGTGTTTCTAAGTCCTTTGGTAGCCATAAAGTTCTAGATAATGTAGACTTGACCATTTACCGGGGAGAAGCACTGGGTATTATTGGGCCATCAGGGACTGGGAAATCAACTATCTTACGAGTAATAGCGGGGTTACTTAGTCCGGATGAAGGAGAAATTTATGTGCAAGGAGTGCGGCGAGACGGTTTGATTGAAGATGGCGGCCAGCAGGTTGGCATTGGTATGGTGTTTCAGCAGGCGGCCCTATTTGATTCGCTGACAGTGGAGGAAAATGTGGGATTTTTACTTTATCAAAATTCAAAGCTGCGGCGATCGCGCATCCGAGATTTGGTAAACGAAAAATTGGAGATGGTAGGTTTGCCAGAAATAGGCGACCTCTACCCAGCCGAACTTTCCGGGGGAATGCGCAAACGGGTAAGTTTTGCCCGTGCGATTATGTCTAACCCCGATAATCCCAATGAAGGGCCAGAAGTTCTATTATACGACGAACCAACAGCTGGACTCGATCCCATTGCCTCGACAGTCATCGAAGATTTAATCCGCCACTTGCAATGTTTACATGGAGTTTGTAGTACTTATGCTGTTGTTACCCACCAAGACAGCACTATCCGCCGTACATCTGATAGACTTATATTTCTCTATGAAGGTAAAGTGCAGTGGCAAGGTACAGTTAGTGAAATATACAACACAGAAGATCCCTTGATCAGACAATTTATCAGTGGAAGTGTTCAAGGCCCGATTAAAGTCGCCGGCTAGAAACTTAAAAGCCAGGAGTAAAAAGTTAAATTTAACTACTAACTCCTAACTTTTAACTCCTAATTGGTTATTGGTTGTTGGTGGAGGCAAAAAAATGCGAGGTCTTATGACAAGTCGCTTCGCGTCTGGGCGAACATTTAGAGAAGGTTCTGTGGGGTTATTACTCCTGCTAGGACTAGGGGTATTTGGATTACTCTTTCTGTGGTTAAATAGATTCACTGCTGCTGGCCGTTCATACAAAATTATTGTAGAATTTGCCAACGCTGGCGGAATGCAAAAGGGAGCAGCAGTTCGCTATCGTGGCGTTAAGGTAGGAACTATTTCCCAGGTTCGACCAGGGCCAAATGCCATTGATGTAGAAATTGAAATTGCCCAAACTGGCCTGATTATCCCCCGTAATGTCGTAGTGGAAGCTAATCAAAGCGGATTAATTAGCGAAAGTATTATCGACATCACACCAAAAGCAAGCTTGCCTGCTGGGGTTGTGATTGCTAAACCTTTAGATAAAAGTTGTGATCCCAGCCTCATCGTCTGTAATGGCTCTCGGTTAAAAGGTCAGGTTGGTATCAGTGTTGATGCACTAATTCGCAGTTCAACTGAGCTAGCTGCTGTATACAATGACCCAAAATTTTATAGAAATGTCAATAGAGTTCTAGAAACTACCACAGGCGCAGCATCCAGTTTTAGTGAGCTAAGTCAAGATTTACAAGGTTTGACCAAAAGCTTACAACTACAACTTAATACATTTTCCGCAACGGCTAATTCAGTGCAACGGGCGACAAACCAACTTAATGCATCTGCAAATCAAACAGTAAATAAATTCGGTGCAACTGCAACTCAAGCAAATCGATTGCTGAACAACCTGGATAATTTGTTGACAACAAATCGTTCGACCCTGGTTGGTGCGTTGAACAATATCACCGAAACCAGCAACCAATTGCGTGTTACAGTCAGTAGCTTATCACCATCTGTCAATCGATTGACTCAAGGAGAATTACTCAACAATTTAGAAACGCTTTCAGCAAATGCAGCCCAAGCCTCAGCTAATTTACGTGATGCTTCTAAAACCTTAAACGATCCAAAGAATGCGGTGTTGCTGCAACAAACTTTAGATTCAGCACGAGTAACCTTTGAAAATACCCAAAAAATTACATCTGATTTAGATGAATTGACAGGCGATCCTAATTTCCGTAAAAATTTGCGGCAATTGGTGAATGGTTTAAGTGGTTTAGTATCTTCTACACAACAGATGCAGCAACAAGTGCAGGTTGCTACTACTCTAGATTCGGTAAAAGCTGCTGTCAGCAAACCAAAGAATCTAATTCCTACCCCAGCACCAACCCAAGAGGCTATGTTTAATGACAAGTCGCTACCAGTCTACGAAAATAATCCTTCAGCGGCTAATTTTGCAAGTACCGATACCGACCTTGAACCAAGTCCTAGTCCGTCTATCCCGAACTCATCCCAAGAAAACCTTTTGAAGCAGCTGCGGGAGTATGGCAAGCAACGGGAAGAACTGGAGACGGAGAAAGAGGCAATACAGGTTGACCCTTCAACTTCGCTCACTGCTGACCCTGAGCAAAGCAAAACTGTTGAGAATTTTAAGTAAGATATTTTGCTGTCAGGTGAATATATTGAAGCTCATCGACACCACTTGCTATAACCTTGAAAGGTGTCGATTCTCTGCATAGTAAAGTTTTCAGGCTGCAAAACCCATTGCTTTTTGATACAGCAGATTGCAAGGAAAGTGAGCTACACAAGGTAAGTCTGTTAACCAGATATAAAGCGTTTTTTACTCCTGAATTCTGCTGTATCTTCCAAAACTCAAATAAGTTTGCTCCCATTCATGACAGCACCCGCTTTTAAGAACGAATTAACATTGGGTCATAAATTTGAGACTCTTGAACCCCATAGTTACACAGAATAGACCTAGCTATATCTTGCTCACCATCTGTGCCACTAACGATAAGTATGTAATTTCCTTGCTCTATTTGCTCATTGTAAAAGCGTGCCCACTCATCTGCTATTCCTAACCTCATAGCGTCAAAGCGTTCACTTAAATTAATGCCTGTGGACCCAAGGAATTGAGAAAAGTCTTTGCAAATTAAGGAAATCTGATTTACTGAAAAACCTGCGACACACATATCCTTAATTGCCGCTTCAGCATTAGCGATGCTATTAAAGCAACTAACACTATACTTAGACATCATCCCACTTTTATTAGGAATGGCAGTATTAGAAGTCGTTGTGGTCGGAGAATTTGTAGTTTCATATTCACTGTTGAGATGCTCGTAAATACCAAACTCTTCAATACCCCAACGCTGTAGTATTTCTTGTACTTTAGCAATTTCAAAAGATGTACAATCCACGATTATTAAATAGTGTCCCTCCTCTACTCGCTCGTTATATGCTCTAGCTTGCTCTGACGACATTCCCCAACCAACTAATGCACCAGCAAAAGTCCCAGTGGCAGCACCAATACTTGCGCCAACAAGGGTTGTAACCAAAGCAGTTGCCGCTGCCCCAGCCAGCATTATTGGGCCAACTCCAGGGATTGCTAAAGTTCCAAGACCCACTAATAAACCAGTTAACCCACCAACAGCGCCCCCTGAAAGCCCTCCTACTGTTGCACCTTCGTCAGCTTTATCACCAGTGTCCTCTTTAACTTTATTATCGGCAATCTCATGATTGCGATCTGAATTTTGCACAAGTATAGATACTTTCTCCATCGCCAAGCCAGAATCTCTCAACTCATGTATTGCCTGCTCTGCATCTCTTCGATGAGTAAATACGCCTACAGCACGTTGATATTGAATTAAAACCATTATTACTCCTTGGTCGCAGGGGAAAGATTAATCACTGACAAAGTTGATCCTTCAGTACTTGTTATATTAAATACGAGTTGGTTCAACTCAAAACTATCCTTAGTAATAAAATACATTCTTCGCTCATGAGGTAGGCAATAACACCCTCAACGGTGCAAGTCAAAAAGTGAATTCACTAAGTCGGAAAGATCCCTAACTGATGCGGAATTATTATTAGTGAGTGACACGGCAATACAGTTTGGATAAGCATTTTTCACTTTCCTTGTGGTCTGGGGAATGGGTTTGCGGGTAAAGGGGAAAGGATGTATTAAAAACCTTTACCCTTTCCCCTTTCACCTTTAACCGAACCGTATTGAGTGACACGGGACAGCCTCAACTAAATGTGTATGTCCAACGCAGACATCATGAAATTCTCTTGTGTTGATATCCTAAATCCTCAGAGCTTGGTCATGGAGTGCAAATTACGTCTTTGAAATTTCGCTTCTGTCCTTACTGTGGTTTTCTCTATTAAGGAGTTTGGGAATTCTGTGTGATTTGATGAACAACCTGTTTAACAAAACCTTTCTAAAGGCTGACTGTCCTTTATTTATAGTTTGTCCGTAGGCAGAAGAGATCGATACATAGAATAAGTAATATTTATTTGTATAGCTAAAAGGCTTGTGTAGATTTCATCCTACCTAGTTCAAGCCGGATTTTTTTATGAGTTTGGTAAACAGTAATTATGCGTTGGCAAATAGGTCGTCGGAGTACAAATGTTGAAGATCGGCGTGGGATGAAGATTTCCGCTCCTGTCGTGGGTGGAGGTGTAGGAGCAGCACTCATATCGCTACTGGTTTTACTATTGGGTGGCGATCCTAGTGCCCTTTGGCAACAAGATTCCCCACCAAGTGATAGCCCAATAGCTGAGTCACCTCAAACAACAGGATCTCAAACTCAAGATCAAATGGCGGATTTCGTATCTGTTGTACTGGCTGATACAGAAGATACATGGAGTGAGCAGTTTCGGCAAGACGGAGAAACTTATGTAGAACCAAAGTTAGTTCTTTACTCAGGAGCAGTGGAGTCTGCTTGTGGACTTGCACGTTCAGCAGTTGGGCCGTTTTATTGTCCGCGCGATCAAAAGGTGTATATTGACTTGAGTTTTTACCGTGATTTGAAGACTCGATATCAGGCACCGGGAGATTTTGCTCAAGCATACGTGATTGCTCATGAAATTGGACATCATGTCCAAAATTTACTGGGGATTTCGCAGCAAGTTCAAACCTTGCAGAATCAAGTGAATCAGACGCAAGCAAATCAGCTTTCTGTGCGATTAGAATTACAAGCAGATTGTTTTGCAGGCGTTTGGGCAAATCATGCTCAACGCTCACGGCAAATTCTAGAGACAGGTGATATTGAAGAAGCATTGAACGCAGCTAGCAGTATTGGAGATGACCGCTTGCAAAAACAAGCTAAAGGCTATGCTGTGCCAGAATCTTTTACACATGGTAGTTCCGCTCAAAGGGTTCGTTGGTTTAAACAAGGTATCCAAACGGGCGATCCTCAGAAATGTAATACTTTTGCCAATACAAATTCCTAACATATTTCAAGTTTTACGATTCTCTGGCAGATATCAAGCTTTATTGGCAAACCTTTCCCGATCGCAGGAGGAGAAATTGAAGAAGCGATCGCCACAATCGATTTAGACTATTTCCAAGAAGACTTGTCTAAACTCATCTGGTTTTGGAAACGAGGTAGCGATCGCAATCAAGGTTTATTTTAATATTCCAAAAACTATTTGGCTATTTCTTTACCACAAAACCAGTGAGTAAAAATACTTGCTGATGATTAGCCATTTCCCGGTCGATTATAGAAAAACATGGTGTACAATTCACACTGACATCTGAATTAGGCAAAGGCACAGAATTAGCGATGCCTACGGCGGGCTTTGCCAACATCATTCCAAGGCTGAGTCAGGAGTTAGGAGTGGAAAATAATAACTAATTCCAATCCTGTTCATCTTTCTTGCCACGGCTTTTGTAAATTCCACCCGAATCGTGAATTTGACGAGTTTTCTCAAAAAGCTCGGCTTCGGTCAAACCCCACTGTTGCAAGACTTTATCTAGGTCTTTTTGGATGTCTCTCGCTCCTGGAAACCCTTGATAGCGCATTCGCAGTCTAGCCAATTCTGCTAAGTTATAGTCTGTTGCCTCTTGAGAGAGTAAAATATCAATAAGGGGGCGATCGCGGTTATAAAGTGGATGTTGTTGGTCTTTACCGGCCGTTGCTTCAGTCATTGTCAGTCCTGAGTTGAGAGTGCTAAGTCCTAAGTTTTAAGTTTAGCTGACAGTGGAAAACAGAACAGACAGAAGAAAATTGTCAAATACCGAAACCTTAACTGTCAACTTTAGAACTTCTGATTTTCCCCGTACTCCACTCAGGACTCCTGGTAGACGGCAAGTACACCTGATGTCTTACGGCTCTCACCACTGCCACTTAACTTTAAATAAAGTTACATTGTTCTTAAGAAAATACAAAAAACTTTAGATGAGGGTGAACTTTATCTCACCCAAAGTCCAAGCAGCGAGGGAGCAAGAACCCATTATGTTTGAACACTTCACTTCCGAAGCCATTAGAGTAATTATGTTAGCTCAGGAGGAAGCCCGTCGCCTGGGACACAACTTTGTAGGAACAGAACAAATTCTCCTGGGTTTGATGGGAGAAGGAACTGGGGTTGCTGCTAAAGTGCTAGCTGAATTAGGCGTTACCCTCAAAGATGCACGTCGCGAGGTAGAAAAAATTATTGGTAGGGGTTCTGGCTTTGTACCACCAGAAATTCCTTTTACTCCTAAAGTAAAAAGCCTCTTCGAGCAATCGTTTAAAGAAGCTCATAGTTTGGGACAGAATTACATCAACACTGAACACTTACTCTTAGGATTAACCGAGGCTGGTGAAGGTGTCGCCGCCAAAGTACTGCAAAATCTAGGGGTTGACTTTAAGAGTGTCCGTAGTGCCATAGTTCGCCGTTTGGGTGAAAATGCACCGGCTTTTGCTGGTAGTGGTAATCAAAAGCGCACCCAACCGCTAACAATGGAAGAGTTTGGCAGAAATTTGACCAAATTAGCCCAAGAAGGCAGACTCGACCCCGTAGTTGGTCGCCAGAAGGAAATTGAGCGAGCGATCCAAATTCTCGGTCGCCGCACCAAGAATAACCCAGTCTTGATTGGAGAACCAGGAGTTGGCAAAACTGCGATCGCAGAAGGTCTAGCTCAACGGATTATCAATCAGGATGTTCCTGAAAGCTTACAAGACAAGCAAGTTATCAGCCTTGATATGGGGTCATTGGTAGCTGGAACTCGCTTCCGTGGCGATTTTGAAGAACGCATCAAAAAAGTTGTGGAAGAAGTTCGCACTGTCGGCAATATCATCCTGGTGATTGATGAAATTCACACCTTGGTTGGCGCTGGTGGTACAGAAGGTGGCTTGGATGCAGCCAACATCCTTAAACCTGCCTTAGCACGAGGAGAACTCCAGTGCATCGGCGCAACTACCCTTGATGAGTATCGGAAGCATATTGAGCGCGATGCCGCCCTAGAGCGTCGTTTCCAACCGATTCAGGTTGGAGAACCATCGGTAGAGGAAACCGTACAAATTCTCTACGGCTTGCGCGGTGCTTACGAACAGCACCACAAAGTCACAATTTTGGATTCAGCACTTGTCGCAGCCGCAGAATTATCAGACCGCTATATTAGCGATCGCTTCTTGCCAGATAAGGCAATAGACTTGATTGATGAAGCTGGTTCTCGCGTTCGTTTGCGGAACTCCCAAAGTTCTCCCAATAAAGAACTTAAGCGTGAACTCGCTGGCGTCACCAAAGAAAAAGAAGCAGCAGTCAGAGTCCAAGATTTTGACAAAGCTACACAACTGCGCGACCAAGAGTTAAAACTCGCAGAACAACTGCAAGCAACGTTTACATCAAACGATCAACCTGTCAACTCGACTGTAGTTGACGAAGAAGACATTGCTCAAATCGTTGCCTCTTGGACTGGCGTACCAGTTAATAAGCTGACTGAATCTGAGTCAGAGTTGCTTTTACACCTAGAAGATACTCTGCATCAGCGGCTCATTGGACAAGAGCAAGCAGTTACAGCTGTATCTCGCGGTATCCGTCGTGCCCGCGTCGGCTTGAAAAATCCCAATCGTCCCATTGCGAGCTTTATCTTCTCTGGCCCGACTGGCGTTGGGAAAACAGAATTGGCGAAAGCACTAGCTTCCTACTTCTTCGGTGCGGAAGACTCGATGATTCGGCTAGATATGTCCGAATACATGGAAAGTCATACCGTTGCCAAGCTAATTGGTTCGCCTCCTGGTTATGTAGGATACGACGAAGGCGGACAGCTTACAGAAGCCGTGCGGCGTAAACCTTACACAGTGCTGCTATTCGACGAAATCGAAAAAGCACACCCCGATGTATTCAATATGCTGCTGCAACTCTTGGATGACGGTCATCTTACCGATGCTAAAGGTCGGAAAGTGGACTTCAAGAATACGCTGATCATTTTGACTTCTAACATCGGTTCCAAGGTGATTGAAAAAGGCGGTAGTGGTTTAGGCTTTGACTTCGACACTCAAGCCGATGCTAGTTATAACCGCATCCGCACCTTGGTAAATGAGGAATTGAAAGCTTACTTCCGTCCTGAGTTCCTTAACCGTCTTGATGAGATTATCGTCTTCACCCAGCTTTCCAAGGATGAAGTTAAGCAAATCGCCGAAATTATGCTTCGCGATGTTGCTAGCCGCTTGACAGAAAAGGGAATTATCCTAGAAGTTAGCGATCGCTTCAAAGAGCTTGTGGTACAAGAGGGTTATAACCCCAGCTATGGCGCTAGACCATTACGCCGGGCAATTATGCGCCTCCTAGAAGATTCTCTCGCCGAAGCAATGCTGTCTGGTGAAATTACAGATGGAGACACAGCCCTTATCGATGTTGATGATGACTCTCAAGTGAGAGTACAAAAATCAGAAAAACGAGAATTGCTCTTGGCAAATGTTGGCTAATTTTATACCCGATCGCTTTTTACTGTAATATTTGAGAAACACTCCAGCCTCTTGCGTAGAGCAGAGGCACAAACAGGGTCATCTCAGACAAACATCAAGTGAAATGGTATTATTTCTCACCCCTAGTAGAAATGCTAGGGGTTTTTTTCTGCGATTTATTTTGAGTGGGCAATACCCATCTATCCACTGTAGCAAGGGGAGGATTGAGGAGGGATATTATCACGGACATGAAATAACTTACGGTCTTTTTATAGTCTTCTCGGTTGACTTATGGCTCCTGACTCCTGCCCAAACAGTAAGTGGCTGCCCAACTTGCTTATACAGTAAGCTTTCCAGAATTACACCATTATTGTTAGCAGTGAGAGTTTTATTCGGCTGACGCAGAGACTCATAAAAGCCGTTGTACCAGCCATCTTGAGACTTAAGATTGCCTTGAACGAAATCAAATAACTGACGGGTATAAGCAGTGTTATAAAGCACATGCCAGCCGATCGCAGCTTTCGCACTGAGGAATCGCAAATTGTTGTGCTGTTCTCTAGTATCCGCGATGGTTGCCCAAGGTTGTCCGTTGACAAATAGGGTGCTGTAAACAAAGTATGGCGGGCGATCTAAGTTATCTTCAGTGACGGCAGTTAATTGTTTTGTCGCTTCATAACGCGCGGCTTGGGCAGCTAAAATGCGATCGGCATAAGCTTTAGGCAAAGCTTGAAACCCAGTTTCGATGCCATCCAAGATATAGGGTTCGCTAAGAACGTAGTTATTGGCTTCAGAGTTTTTATAGTCCCGTTTGTCGTAAGGAATTCCCTGTCCGTAAAGATCGACAAAGGCAGTATGGGACTGATAATCTAAAGCTTTTTTAACATCCAAGCCCCAAAGCTTCAGACCATAAGCAGCATAATTTTCATAGCCCAAGCGACCTTCTTGGTTGTATTGTTCTTTGCCTTTGATGACAGCAGTACCATACATTTGACCATTTGTGGTCAAACGCTTGACTTGCCAATGTTTCCAAACTGCTGCTGTTTGCGATCGCATTTCTGGATACTTTGCACCGACAATCTTTAGCCAAATTGCCATTCTTCCTAAATCAATGGCTGACCAGCCAATTTCTTCCCGTTTATCTAGTTGACCATAATTAACAGGTAGGAGAGTTTTCGCATTGTAAACTTTGTTCGGTAGTTCTCCTTTATACAAAGGCATTGACGCCAGTGTATTCAACATTTTGCTCATTTTGGCTTCAAATTCAGCCGCAGGCACAATATTGAGTTCTTTAGCACTAACTAAGGCTGCGATCGCTGCTGTCTGATCCCACATACTTATTGAGGCAAAGCCATCAACGGAATTGATCAAGCCAGTTTCATCGTTCCAGTTGCGCTGGAAGTATGACCAAGCTTGACGGGCCGTTGTCATTTCTTCTGGGGTCAGTTTTCCAACTCCAGGGGCAACGTATGGAATTATGGCTACTGTTAATTGATTCTTAGGAATCGGTTGACCTGGCAAAACTACGGATTTAGCATCAAGGCTGGCAATTATTTCAGCTTGATTTGCAATAGAGACAGGGGGTTGGGTTTTCTGTGGTTGAGAAGCAGTTGGGGATGTTGAGATTTCTGGTTTTTTTATAGAAGTGTTAGAAAGTTGCTTAGACCAACCATTTAAAAGTGCGATCGCGATCGCAGCGGTAACGACTCCTCCTACAGTAGCTAGTATGGACAAGCTCTTAGGTGGTGGTTGAAAGTCAGAACTCATACTGATTAAAGCCTTATGTTGTAAGTCAGGGTTATTTGCGTAGTTTCACCAAATACATTCTTCCCAACTTTGAAATCTAACTAACAGCCAGAAGTTTACCTAATGGGAAAGATTAAAATTTACATTCCGCCCACTACAATAAAATAGTCACGCACCCGATCTCTGGAGTTCTAGCAGTGGGATTATTTGATGATTTGAGTCGGTTTCTAGAAAACCGTTTAGAAGAATTCTTGCGTAACAATCCACATTTGGAGTTAGAGGCGCTGCTAGAACAGCTGCGTGAGCAAGAAGAAGACACATTAAAGTTAATCGCAGATTTAAAATTACAAGAGAAGCGATCGCAAGAAGAAATTCTCTCCACTGCTCAAGAAATTCAGCGTTGGCATATCCGCATTCAAAAAGCCAAAAACGCCAATAGAGAGGATTTGGCGGCGGCGGCGGGTGAGCGAGAAGCAGCCCTGTTGCGCGAAGGAAATCAGCGCTGGGGACACATGCAAGGGTTGAAAGAACGCATCAACCAATCTCAAGAATTACTGAAAAAAATTCAGCAACGGCGACAAGAAGTGCAAGCTAAAGCCGCCGAAGCACAGACAGCCCGTGCGAAAGCGCAAACCCAGCAGCGTTCGGAAACCATTGGCTGGTCGAATCAAACTAGCACTTTTTCTAGTGGGTTTGATGACTTAGAAGAGAAGTTCCGTAGCTGGGAAACTCAGGATGAATTAGAACAAATGAAGCGGAATATGCAGAAGTAGCGCCTATTGGCTAAAATACGCCGAAGTAACAAATGCGAACGCAAAAGTAACAAATGTGAATGCAAAAGTAACAAATGCGATCGCTAAAGTAACAAATGCGATCGCTAAAGTAACAAATG
>NZ_JAVRCE010000033.1:0-81741 GCF_034530915.1 Nostoc sp. DedQUE09 | reverse complement strand
TAATTCTGAAGTTTAGCTAAATGAGAAAGCGCCCTCTGGTAACGGAGGGCGCTTTCTTATTTGTATAGGTAAAGGCTATACGTCAAACATTGCGAGTGCCAAAGCATAAAAATTAACTTTTGCACAAACTCTAGGTAAAATACATAAGCCTCATCCTTTTTCTTTAAGATCATGGGCAACACTTTTGGTCATCTATTTCGTATAACTACTTTTGGTGAATCTCACGGCGGTGGTGTGGGGGTTGTGATTGATGGTTGTCCTCCACAACTAGAAATTTCGGCAGAAGAAATTCAAGTAGAATTAGATAGAAGGCGTCCGGGACAAAGTAAAATTACCACACCTCGCAAAGAAGCCGATACTTGCGAGATTTTATCAGGTGTATTTGAAGGCAAAACACTAGGAACGCCTATAGGAATTTTGGTACGGAACAAAGACACTCGTTCCCAAGACTACGACGAGATGGCCGAGAAGTATCGCCCTTCTCACGCGGATGCAACTTATGATGCAAAATATGGCATTCGTAATTGGCAAGGCGGGGGTAGATCGTCAGCGCGTGAGACAATTGGCAGAGTAGCAGCAGGTGCGATCGCTAAAAAAATTCTCCGTCAAGTTGCTAATGTCGAAGTTATCGCTTACGTCAAGCGCATCAAAGACTTGGAAGGTGTAGTCGATCCAAATACCGTTACCTTAGAACAAGTAGAAAGCAACATCGTTCGCTGCCCCGATGCTGAATGTAGCGATCGCATGATTGAATTAATTGAACAAGTTGGGAGACTTGGTGATTCTATCGGCGGTGTCGTAGAATGTGTAGCGCGTAACGTGCCGAAAGGTTTGGGCGAACCAGTATTTGATAAATTGGAAGCTGATATCGCTAAGGGTGTGATGTCTCTCCCTGCTAGCAAAGGCTTTGAAATCGGTTCCGGTTTTGGCGGGACGTTGTTAACCGGAATTGAGCATAACGACGAATATTATATTGATGAAAATGGTGAAATTCGCACTGTAACTAACCGTTCTGGTGGTATTCAGGGGGGAATTTCCAACGGGGAAAATATCATTTTACGAGTTGCATTTAAGCCAACGGCGACAATTAGAAAAGAGCAAAAAACAGTAACTCGTGAAGGAGAAGAAACCCTATTGGCTGCGAAAGGACGACACGATCCTTGTGTGTTACCGCGTGCAGTTCCAATGGTGGAGGCGATGGTGGCGCTAGTGTTGTGTGACCATTTGTTACGACATCATGGACAGTGTAAGGTGTTGTAGGGATTGTACGTGGACTTTCATAAAATATTTATGCTTCGAGGGTGGGTGTCTGACTCGCCCTTTTTTATCTGTATTGCTATAGTAGCGGATAACACATTTAACTACGTGCGATCGCATCTACTAGCAATATGGTTCAAGAGTCTCAAAATCGCTTAAAACACTTTGCTGCTTTAAAGTCCAAGTACCAAGCAACTAATTATCCCGATTCATCACCCTCTAGTCTTCTTTATCTCATCCTGCGAAAAGTTGACTTAGGAATTCAACTAACTACACTAGAAATTGAATGGTTGAGAGAACATGAGCTTGAATTTATATGTCAAGAAGAGCAAGATAAATTAAAGGACTTTGTAAATTTAGGGGTTGAATTCTCAAAATTAAAGTCTAAGTACAAAGCTACAAAGCATGGTACTTCCTGGCAATCTAGTCATCTGTATTCTATACTTTGGAAAATTGATTCAGGGAATTTACTTACTGATTCAGAAGTTCAATGGCTGAGAGAAAATGATTTATCTGAAGCGAAGAAGATTGCTCAAGAGATGAAGAAGATTGCTCAAGAGAAGCATAAGATTGATCAAGAGAGAAACCGATTTACTCAACTCAAATATAAGTACAAAGCTACTCAATATCAAAACTCATATCTTGATAGTTTCTTGCATCAAATACTAAAAAAGTTAGAAGTTACAGAACGTTTAAGTGATTCTGAATATAATTGGCTGCTTAATAACCAACTCTTGGAAACAGCAGAAATTTTTAAGCAACAGGAGTCAGTAAAAGAAGCTCAATTTGCTGAGTTAAAAGATAAATACCAAGCGATTAAACATTCAGATTTATCATTATCCAGTCCACTATATCCAATACTGCAAAACATTGACGCAAAAAATAATTTGAGTGGTTCAGAAATTAACTGGTTAGAACAGCAAGGATTTAGCGAAACAATTGCGATTGCTCAAGAGTTAGAACAAACACGAGAATTTACTGCCTTGAGAGCTAAGTATAAGGTCACTCATTATGATGATTTATCGCCTAAGAGTCACCTGTATAAAGTTCTCAAAAAACTTGATTTCTCACATCACTTAGGTGAACAGGATATTAACTTCTTGAGAAAGCATAAGCTGACTAAGACAATAGAAATTTATCACGATAAATACGCTAGTAATCTCAAGTTAAATATAGAATCAGGAAAAGCTCTAAATGAATTAGAAATTGAGTGGCTGAAAATTAATGGACGAGAAAATATAATTATTCTCGCCCAACAAAAGCACTTTGCAGCTTTGAAATTAAAATATGATGTTTTAGCTTATCAAGATAAATCACACACTAGTCTTTTATACACAATTTTGCAAAAACTTGAATTAAAAGAGCGACTTGAACCAACAGAGTTTGCTTGGCTACAAGAGACTAAAATTAAAGTGCCTCAACCAACAGCTAATTATTATAGCTGGCAAAAAGAGCCTAAGTATCAAGAGAAGAATTTAGTCTCTGGTAAAATTTGGATTGCTTACCACACAATTGAAGCAAATTTCTATGAGCAGGAGTTTAAGCGCACTGACAACAAATGGAACTTAGCAAATGCTAGTAGTCATTGGCGCAAAGCAGATAAACCAGAACAGGCATTGCAACTGACTAACAATTTAGAATTCGACAACATCAAAGAAAATAAACTCAAGTCAGCTTTGCTAACTAGCAGAGGTGGAGCCTTTCGAGATATTGAAAAATTAGATAAAGCAGAAAATTGCGCTCGTCAAGCTATTGAGTATCAGCCAAAAAGCCATCACCCTTACACCTTGATGGGAGCTATTTGTTTTGAACGGCATCAATATTCAGATGGTGAGTATTGGTTTCAAGAAGCAATCAAACGTGGGGCTAATCCTAGAGATATGGATTCTGAAATCAAGCGAGTAGTGAAAAATGCTAAGGATGAAAATAAGCGTCGGCAAGTGATAAACTACCTACTAAATAAAGATCCACAACGCTATGCTTGGGCGAAGTCTTATATCAAAAAGCCAAAGAATAAAATCTGAATCAAAAAATAAAATTACATTAGAAAACTAAAAAAGAACCTAAGTAAAATTTAATGTAATGCAAGTGTTCCTCTAGCGTTACACTACAAATGAATTGATATGGTTGCATCGCATGGATTTTCTAACGATTCTAGGATTAGCTGCCGCCACAATAACCACAATCTCTTTTTTGCCGCAGATGTTTAAAACTTGGCAAACAAAATCAGCAAAAGATGTTTCTTTGGTGACGCTGATTACATTCATAAGTGGTGTTTTTTTGTGGCTAATCTATGGAATTTATTTACAATCTTTGCCAATTATTCTTGCTAACGCTATAACATTGATTTTTAACTTAATTATTCTATGGCTTAAAATTAAATATAGATAAACTTGCCCCTAACAAACACCTGTGACATCATCTGTATTCGACTCTGAACGCCTTCTATTTACACCTACCGCCCCAGACACCAACGCTATCCCCATAATCTTCGCCTTTCCCAACGAGTACAGCGTAGGTATCACTAGCCTTGGCTATCAGGTAGTGTGGGCAAGTTTTGCAATGCGTGATGATGTGCAGGTGAGTCGCCTGTTTACAGATACTCACGAACAACTCCCCAGAAAGCCGGAAATTGTAGGATTTTCTATTTCGTGGGAACTGGATTATGTGAATATTCTAAATTTGCTGGAATCTTTAGAAATTCCCATTCGAGGAACCTCTCGTGATGATTCTCATCCGATAATTTTTGGTGGTGGCCCCGTTCTTACTGCTAACCCCGAACCTTTTGCAGATTTTTTTGATGTCGTTTTACTGGGAGATGGCGAAACCCTGTTAGGGAATTTTCTTGAGGCTTACAAAGAAGTAAGAAATGCCTCAAGACAAACTCAACTAAAAAGACTTGCACAAATACCAGGAATTTATGTACCCAGTTTGTATGAGGTGGAATATAACACAAGAGATGGTGAAGTAAAGTCAATTAAACCAATTTCTCCCGAAATTCCCGCAGTGGTGCAAAAGCAAACTTACAGAGGAAATACCCTATCGGCTTCTACTGTAGTCACCGAAAAAGCAGCATGGGAAAATATTTACATGGTGGAAGTTGTAAGAAGTTGTCCAGAAATGTGCCGCTTTTGTTTGGCGAGTTATCTTACACTGCCTTTTAGAACAGCCAGTCTTGAAGGTTCGTTAATTCCAGCGATCGCAAAAGGTTTAGAAGTCACAAATCGGCTAGGATTATTAGGGGCTTCAGTTACTCAACATCCAGAATTTGAGGCTTTGCTAGATTATATTAGTCAGCCAAAGTATGATGATGTCCGTCTCAGTATTGCTTCAGTGAGAACTAATACTGTAACAGTCCAATTAGCAGAAACTTTGACGAAACGAGACACGCGATCGCTTACCATTGCAGTAGAAAGTGGTTCCGAGAAAATCCGGCAAATCGTCAACAAAAAGCTGCATAACGACGAAATTATTCAAGCAGCCATAAATGCCAAAGCTGGCGGATTAAAAAGCTTGAAACTCTACGGAATGGCAGGAATTCCTGGTGAAGAAGCAGAAGATTTAGAACAAACCGTGGCGATGATGCGTAATATCAAAAAAGCTGCGCCGGGATTGCGCTTAACATACGGATGCAGCACCTTTGTGCCCAAAGCACATACACCATTTCAATGGTTTGGGGTAAATCGCCAAGCAGAAAAGCGGTTGCAGTTTTTGCAAAAACAGCTAAAACCACAGGGGATAGAGTTTCGCCCAGAAAGCTATAATTGGTCGATTATACAGGCTTTGTTATCGAGAGGCGATCGCAGACTCTCCCAACTCCTCGAACTTACTCGCGACTTTGGCGATTCCTTGGGTAGCTACAAACGTGCTTTCAAGCAACTCAAAGGACAAATCCCCGACTTAGATTTCTATGTCCACGCCGAATGGTCAACAGAACAAGTATTACCCTGGAGTCACTTGCAAGGGCCTCTGCCACAGTCTACACTACTAAAGCATTTGGCTGATGCTCAAAGTTATATCAATCCATCTCCAAAAGAATTACAGCCAGTACTGGGGGCTAGGAACTAGAGACTGGGGACTAGGGACTGGGAATTAAAAGTTAATATTCGATATTCTAATGCCCCATGCCCCATGCCCAATACCATTGAATTCATAGCTGAAAACTTGATGCAAAACACAGCTGAGTATTACTGCGCCTATTGCGGCGAACCGAACTTAACTTTTATTGATTTGAGTGCTGGAGGACAGCAATCTTACGTTGAAGATTGTCAAGTTTGTTGTAACCCAAATATTTTGTATGTGCGGGTTGATGAAGATACCCTAGATATCGAGATTGACACCGAGTCCGAAAGTTGAATTTTAGCTTTTTCTTTCCATGCTGCACTTTAAACATTCCTCAATAATTAATGCCTCACCAGAAGTAGTTTGGAAATTTCACGAAAGGCCAGATATTTTGCAACTGTTGAATCCCCCTTGGCAGCCAGTCCAAGTGGTTCGTCGTGAAGGAGGGCTAAACGTGGGCGCTATCACAGAATTTCGCCTATTTCTTGGTCCATTACCTTTAACTTGGTTAGCGCGTCATACTGAATGTGAAAAATATCGCCTGTTTACCGACGAACAGATATCTGGGCCTTTTGAATCTTGGATACATCGACATGAATTTGAACTGGAAGCTGGCAAAACTAAGCTCACTGATGCTATTTCTTTTTCTATGCCTGGCGGAGGAACAGTTGAATTTGTCAGTGGTTGGTTAGTGCAAGTCCAACTAGAAGCAATGTTTCGCTATCGCCACTATGTAACGAAACGAGAATGTGAGTAACAATAGCAAAATGTGCTGGTAGCAAAAATTAATTCTCTTGATTTTTCAACCCTTGCCGCGAAACCCACTTTATCAAACTAGGAAATAAGCGATACAAAGCTTGCGATAAATTCGCAGAACCAACCATCACTTCTGACTTCTTATTCTTGACTGCATCCCAGATAGAATTTGCCACATCTTCAGGCTTTTCCACCACCGGATTTTTCAGCACATTCTCAAGCTGTCCACGACGAGTTTGAGTATCTTGCTCATCCTTGCCCCGAAAAACTGCCCGTTCCATGAAAGTGAGATGGGTCAGTGACATCGCAAGTAACCGTTAATGGTGCTACACGGCCAATGCTTTGCACCTCCTGCACTAAGGCTTCAAACGGTCAGGATAACGAGCTGCAAGTACCAAGTCATATCTTTGCCGGGCAAATAAAAGAGCCGTTGCTTTGCCAATGCCTTCAGAAGCACCTGTAATCAGTACCGTAGGAGTCATACTTTAAGTCTGAAAAACCTATTTACTGTTTATTAGTCTCGGTAAGAACACTCCAGAAACCTTCTAACTTCCGTTAGATTTTTTCTCAGATGCAAAATATTTTTTTAGTAATATGACAAGTTTTCATGAGCAATTATTTGGTAAAAATACCTCTGATCTATAGGCTAATAAAAGCTATTATTGAACTTTTGTTAGATAAATATTTCCTAAACTCCTTAAAATCTCATTCTTTAGAGTTGCTTCTACTTTGAAACTAGAGACAGATAGCGCCCAAGAGTTAAGTTAAGTAATATGAACTAAGTAAATAGCTTCTTAAGGGAACTTAACAATGGCACTTTATCCTAGTGATAAAACTGAGACGGCATACAATGGCAAAGACCGCAATGCTGGTGATCTTGGGCTAACTCCTCAGTCTGAACTTTGGAACGGTCGCTTGGCTATGATCGGTTTTCTAGCTTACTTACTTTGGGATCTCAATGGTTATAGCGTAGTGCGGGACGTACTTCATCTCGTCTCCTAAACTCCCCGCTAATTATTGACCATTTTTGTTGCAGGCTAAGATTATATCCAAAGTATCAAAGATAAGACACTGGTTATAGTAGATACTAACTTTTCCAGTGCCTTTACTTGTATCACTCAACCTTCCAACCGAAAACAGTTTTTAGACTAGCAGTTGCTTGTGTAATACTAATTAAAGTATCTTAATATTTATACATACTTTTGAGCATTGGCATTGTCCAGTGTAAAACATTGACCACTAACAGATTTTCTCGGTTAGTTGTTTTTGTCATAACTATATATATTTTTGGAATTTTCACCTGAATGCTAGGCGGAGTAAAAGCGTGATCCAGTTAGAACAACCACCCAGTCATCAAACAAAACTGACTCCAGTAGTGAGAAGTAAATCTCAGTTTAAGGGGCTTTATATTGCTATTGTCATTGTTAGCGCATGGGTGATTAGCCTGAGTTTATTACTTACCCTTGATATCTCCAAGCTAAAATTTTGGATGTTATTCCCTGTTATATTATGGGAAACATTTCTATATACCGGATTATTTATTACATCTCATGATGCTATGCATGGGGTAGTATTTCCCCAGAACCCCAAAATTAATCATTTTATTGGAACATTGACCCTATCCCTTTATGGTCTTTTACCCTATCAAAAATTATTGCAAAAACATTGGGTGCATCACCACAATCCAGCAAGTCAAATAGACCCAGATTTTCATAATGGTAAACACAAAAACTTCTTTGCTTGGTATTTTAATTTTATGAAGGGTTACTGGAGTTGGGGGCAAATTATTGCTCTGACTCTTATCTATCAATTTGCTAATCGCATCCTTCATATACCTCATGCTAATCTAATAACCTTTTGGGTGCTTCCTTCGCTTTTAAGTTCATTCCAATTATTTTATTTTGGTACTTTCCTTCCACATAGCGAACCAAGCGGAGGCTATATTCAGCCTCATTGTGCCCAAACTATAAGCCGTCCAATTTGGTGGTCATTTATCACGTGCTATCATTTCGGCTACCACGAAGAACACCACGAGTATCCTCATATTCCTTGGTGGCAGTTACCAGAAATTTACAAAGCGAAATAGTTCTTGTTTTTCTAATAAATTAAGTGGGCGTGAATAATTAAAGGTTTGTAGTCAGTGTATCCAGCACTTAAAATAAGTCTGAAGCTGCTTACTAAGAGCAAATTTATTCTGCTTATTGATGTTAATTAATAATTCTCGTGTTGTAACTTATAGCCCTGCTTATACAATCGTTCCCACTTACGAGTGCTTTAATCGGTGTAGCTACTGCAACTTTCGCAGCGAACCGGGTAAAAGTCCCTGGATGAGTATTTCAGATGCAGACAGTATTTTAAAACCACTTCAAAACGAAAAAGTTTGTGAAATCCTCATACTTAGTGGTGAAGTACATCCCCATTCGCCAAAGCGTCAGGCCTGGTTTGACCGGATTTATGATTTGTGTGAATTAGCGCTTTCAATGGGGTTTTTACCTCACACAAATGCAGGGCCACTGAGTCTTGAAGAAATGCAAAAGCTTAAGCGTGTGAATGTTTCTATGGGGCTGATGTTGGAACAGTTAACGCCAACATTGTTAAATAGTGTACATCGGCACGCACCGAGTAAATTACCAGAAGTGCGTTTACAACAATTGCAATGGGCGGGAGAGTTGCAGATTCCCTTTACAACTGGGTTACTATTGGGAATTGGGGAAACTATAGATGATTGGTGGGAAACATTAACAGCTATATCTCAACTGCATCAACGTTATCACCACATTCAAGAAGTTATCTTGCAACCTCATAGTCCAGGATATCAGCAAACCTTTGATGCACCACCTTTTGATCCTCATCAGTTACCAGAAGTAATTGCTAAAGCACGTCAGATTTTACCGCCAGATATTACTATTCAAATTCCGCCGAATTTAGTTAAAGATGACCAATGGTTACTCGCTTGTATCGAAGCTGGTGCGCGAGATTTGGGTGGAATTGGGCCAAAAGATGAAGTCAATCCTGATTATCCTCATGTTCAGGAACAGGCATTAAGAGAAATTTTACAGCCCGCGGGGTGGGAATTGCTGCCCCGTTTGCCAGTTTATCCGCAATTTGATAGCTGGTTGTCGGGAGAATTACAAACAGCAGTGAAGCACTGGCGCAAGACTCTAACCCCAGTTTCTCTTTTATAAGAATAGGGAAGTAAAGATTTTCCCATTTCGTAGTAGTTTTTTTGTTGACGAGTATTTGAGGTGCGTTCATCCACCTTTGAACTCCATTAATGAACCTCTGAACTCCATTAATGAGCCTTTGAACTCCGTTAATGAACCTCTGAACTCCATTAATGAGCTTTTGAACTCCGTTGACGAGTATTTGAACTGGATTCATCTACCTCAATTCTGTATGATCTCAATTATTATGAGCATCATTGCTATATTTTTTACCTATGGTTAATAGTACTGACTTACTCGCAAACCTCTACAACGCGTTTAACCCCTTTGAACCCTTACCCGCAGGCGATCCAAAATATGTAGATTGTCAGGATGTGCGGGGAGATGCCGATATTTTGCAAGAGTTGGGAAATCGGATGCAATTGGCAAATACAAATACTTGCCAATTGTACTCTGGTCATCGGGGTGCGGGGAAGTCTACAGAGTTACTCAGATTAAAGAAGTATTTAGAAAATCGGAAATTTTATGTAGTCTATTTTGCGGCGGATGAAGAGGATATCGATTCTGAAGATGCCCAATACACAGATATACTCCTTGCCTGTACCCGCCGTTTGCTCAAAGATTTAAAAGAAATTGCCAGTCCTGATCCTATACTCAACTGGTTAAAAAGTCGTTGGGAAGATTTAAAAGATTTGGCGCAGACTCCCATAGAGTTTGAGAGTCTGGGAGTAGAAGCCAAACTTGCTCAGTTTGCCAAGTTGACCGCAAATTTAAGGGCTGTTCCGGAATTACGCCAGAAGATTCGCCAGAAAATTGATCCTTACACTGTCACTTTAATTCAGGTGTTAAATGAGTTTCTAGTGGATGCAAAAAAGAACTTACCTACGGGTAAAACTCAACTGGCGGTAATTGTCGATAATTTAGACCGGATGGTATTAGTCAAAGACGGAGAACGCACCAATTATGAGGAAGTCTTTTTAGACCGCAGCGAACAACTCCAAGCTTTAGATTGCCATTTGATTTACACTGTCCCCATTTCAATGGTCTATTCTACAAGGGCAACAGACCTCAGAGATATCTACGGCGACCCCCAAATTTTGCCGATGATTATGGTCAACACTCTCAAAGGTGAACTTTACCAGCCAGGACTTAAGAAAATTAAAGAAGTAATTAACAAGCGAGTCCGGCAAATTGCACCCGAACTATCACTAGAAACAGAAATTTTTGACAGTCCCCAAACCTTAGACAGACTTTGTTTAATGAGTGGAGGTCATGTGAGGAATTTGCTATTGTTAACTCAAGATGCCTTTGGACGCACTGAAGAGTTACCTGTTTCAGAAAAGGCAGTGCGACGAGCAATTACTCAAGCTAGAGATACTTATCGCCGCGCTGTGGAAGATCATCAATGGTGTCTGTTAGCGGAAGTGTCTTGTTCTAAGCGCATTATTAATGATGACTTGTATCGGAGTTTGATGTATAACCGTTGTCTTTTAGAATACCGCTATTTGGATGATGAGGGAGAGATGCAGCGTTGGTATGATATTCATCCATTGATTCAAGGAATTCCAGAATTTAAAGAAGCCGTAGCAAAACTTTCATGAACCCAAATTTAAGTGATTGGGATGATGATTTACCCCCAGAACCAGAAGAAGCTTATCAAGACTTGATTCGCGCACTGAAGCGAAAATCAGGATTTGGTTTGTTTTTTGTGCAATGTACACCTGTGGAAGCAGACAACTTCATTGTCAAACTTCCCCAGGAGATTCCGCATAAAAAGATTGCAGTTTTGCCCTTAGTTGAGGCGATTGATAATTTATATCAGCCCGTAGCAGAGTTTGTTAAAGACAAGCAAATTGATATTTTATTGATTAAAGGTCTGGAATATTCTTTATATAAGTATGAAAAAAGAAGCTTTGGCGAAATTACTGAAGGACAATTTAGCAATTTAACCAGTGTTCCGCATATTTTAAATCACTTAAACCAACAGCGAGAACGCTTTAGAGATGATTTTAAAATTAGCTTTGTTTTTCTTTTGCGTTCATTTTCGATAAACTATTTTATTCATCGTGCCCCAGATTTTTTTGATTGGCGTTCTGGGGTGTTTGAATTGCCGACAACACAAGAAGTGGTAGATGAAGAGTCATCTCGCCTACTGGACGAAGCAGGTTATGAAGAATATTTAAAACTTAGCCATGAAAAAAAAATAGAGAAACTTCTGGAAATTAAAGATATGCTGACAGAAAAATTCCAGACAAAAAGTCGGAAGCCGAGTTTACTATGTGAGATGGGAAAGTTATTAGTTAGTGCTAATGAAAATGAAGTCGCGATCACATCCTATGATGAGGCGGTAAAAATTCAACCTGATTATCACCAGGCTTGGTACAATCGGGGCATTGCGCTAGGTAATTTAGGACTTTATAAACTAGCAATCTCATCCTACGATGAGGCTGTAAAAATCAAGCCTAATTACCATGATGCTTGGTACAATAGGGGTATTATGCTGGTGAATTTAGGATATTTTGAAGCAGCGATAGCATCTTACGAAGAAGCACTAAAAATTAAAAACGATTATTATGAGGCTTGGAATAATAAAGGTAATTTACTATTAAATTTAGAGCGTTTTGAAGCAGCAATTACATCTTATGAAGAAGCACTAAAAATTAAACCTAATTCTTACTTAATTTGGAATAATCGAGGCATTGCACTAGTAAAAATAGGATACTTTGAAGCAGCAATTACATCTTATGAAGAAGCACTAAAAATTAAACAAGATTACCATTTAGCTTGGTACGGTAAGGGCAATGCACTTGCAAATTTGGGACATACTGAAGCAGCAATTACTTGTTATGAGGAGGCAGTTAAAATTCAACCTGATTATCACTTAGCTTGGTATAGCCAAGGAAATGTACTAGACAATTTAGGACGTTATGAAGAGGCGATTAGATGCTACGAAGAGGCACTAACAATTAAACTAGACGACTATTTAGCTTGGTATGATCGAGGTATTGCACTAGAAAGTTTAGGAAACTACGAATTAGCAATTACTTCCTACGATCAAGCACTAAAAATTAAGCCAGATGACTATTTATCTTGGTACGCTAAAGGCTATGCTTCGAGAAATTTAGAACGTTATCAAGAAGCGATCATATCCTTCGAGCAAGCACTGCAATTTAAACCAGATAATCATGAAGCTTGGTACAATAAAGCTTGCTGTTATGCTCTTCAAGGTAATATTAAGCAGGCATTAAAAAATTTGGAAAAAGTAATTCATATGAGTCCCGATAAATATCGAGAGATGGCAAAAACTAACTCAGATTTTGATAGTATCTGGGAAGATGAGCGGTTTCAAACTTTAATTCAATAACCGCTATAAAGACTAAATTAATGTAGGGATTAATGTAGTGATCGCCTTCACACCTTGACTGAGAAATAAAATGCGCTCGCCCTTTTCTTGCCGAACTGAAATTAAAAGCGCTCTAAAAATCATGTCACAACTTAAAATTGACTATCCAGAAACTTTACCAGATGCCTTACAGCAAAAGCGAGAACAGTTTTAACAAGAAGCAAAAATGGCGATGGCAGTTAAACTATTTGATAATGAAACGCATTTCTTCTGGTCTAGCTGCACATTTAGCAGGTATAGATAGGGTAACTTTTTTACTTAATTTACACCGTTATGGTGTAGCGATGATTGATTTAACAGAAAAGGAACTTATATCTGATTTAGCAAATGCTTGAAAGTAATATAATTGTTAAATTTTGTTGTGAGGCGGCGCGTGTTGTTACCATTGCTCGATTTGTGAGTTATTTTACCACCAAAATCGCCTCAAATAAATACCCACCGTGAACTAATTACTAACGCATCCCTCAAAGGAGAGAGATAGGAGCCTAAACCCTGTTGTAAAATAGACTTATAAGAATTCGGGGGGCCATTTCACTGGTCATAAACGCCTATAGAAACTATTTTTGGAAATCTCCAAGGTCTGAAGTCCAGCCAGCTGAAGCAACTACAGCGGCTGTATCACCAGCGCATACCAGGCGATCGCATCACCACGCCTGAGTTTTCCCAGCGTCTGGCAGCAATTAGCACAGAAGTCAATCAGCCTGTGTGCGCCTACATCAACCGTCGCGGACAAGTGATTCGCGTCGGGGTAGGCACACCACGTCAAACGCAAATACCACCGATGGAATTGCCCCGTTACGGTGCAGAACGACTCAGTGGTATTCGTTGTATTGCCACCCATCTAAAGCCAGAACCGCCCAACGAAGCGGCACTCACGGCTATGGCACTGCAACGCTTAGATGCCCTAGTTGTCCTAAATATTACCGGAACCGGCTTTACACGGCGGGGAGGCGGTGCGACTGGGTATGTCAAAGAAGCTTATCTAGCTCATCTAACACCCCAAGAGTCTCGCACCCTGATTACTAGTCCTGCTGCTCCCAAGATAGGGGAGAGCCAAATCCAATCCCCAAGTTGGAATATATCGCCACCTCTAGACTTGGACGATCTGGCAGACCAGGATTTAGTAGACTTGGTAGAAAATCTGGAAGCGGAATTCCAGCGGGAATTTATCGCCCAGGAAGTAGATGCTGACCACGATCGCGTGCTGATTGTGGGGCTGATGACCAGTGAGATGACTCCCCTACAATTCCAAGACACCCTATTAGAATTGGCACGGTTAGTTGATACAGCTGGGGGAGATGTATTACAGACAATACAACAAAAGCGATCGCGCGTTCATCCCCAAACCGTAGTTGGCGAAGGTAAGGTGCAAGAAATTGCCCTAACTGCCCAAACACTAGGAGTTAACCTCGTTGTCTTCGACCGCGACCTCTCACCCTCCCAAGTCCGCAACTTAGAAATGCAAATTGGTATCCGGGTAGTTGACCGCACCGAAGTAATTTTGGATATCTTTGCCCAACGCGCTCAATCTCGTGCCGGTAAGTTGCAGGTAGAACTAGCACAGTTAGAATACATGCAACCGCGACTGGCTGGTAGAGGCCGCACCATGTCCCGATTGGGTGGTGGTATTGGGACTCGTGGCCCTGGTGAAACCAAACTGGAAACTGAACGCCGTGCCATTGGCCAGCGCATATCCCGACTGCAAAAAGAAGTAACTCAGTTGCAGGCCCATCGTTCTCGGTTACGGCAACGAAGACAGCATCGAGAAGTTCCTTCAGTGGCTTTAGTTGGATATACCAACGCTGGCAAATCCACTTTGCTGAATGCTCTCACTAATGCAGAAGTTTATACAGCCGACCAGTTATTTGCCACTCTCGATCCCACCACGCGCCGTCTGGCGATTCCTTATGGGGAAACAAATGAACATCAGGAAATTCTGATTACAGATACAGTGGGGTTTATACATGAACTGCCTGCATCATTAATGGATGCCTTCCGCGCCACCTTGGAGGAAGTCACAGAAGCCGATGCCCTACTACACTTAGTGGACTTATCTCACCCTGCTTGGTTGCGTCATATTCGCTCAGTCAGAGAAATTTTGGCACAAATGCCAATAACTCCTGGGCCGGCGCTAGTGATTTTTAACAAGATCGATCAAGCTAATAGTGAGACACTAGCCCTAGCTAGGGAAGAATTTCCCCTCGCGGTATTTATTTCTGCAAGTCAGCGCTTAGGATTAGAAACCTTACGTCAGCGCCTTGCCAAACTGATTGAATACGCCGTTGACTCCCAGTAAATGCTGAAATAAGTTTTTAACTTCTACTTGAAAATGCCGTAGTTAATAGTAACTACGGCATTTTCTATTGAAAACAACAGATATTTTTGCTTTACTCTTTGCCAAAGCTTTATCGGATTATGTGGAATTTGCTGAATGACAATATTATAAAAGACGTGTTAGAACAATTGATTAATGGTATTTTTCTGTTTATAGCTGATACAGTAATTAAATTTATTCACAAAATAAATTTTAATAACGTATCAGGATTTAAGCATTGAACTTGTTCTTAATTAATTTTATACAGCAGAATTTAGAATTCAGAAGTAAAACACGCTCTATATCTGGGTAACAGACTTAGCTTGTGTACCTCACAACTTGAAATTTGCTGTAAGTACTGTATTAACCTTTCAGAATGAATTTTAGAGTTATCTCATTGATCAACATTATAGAAAGAAAGGTATATATATGCAATTAGCTTCACAGCAATTTGAGTCGAAAGATGTCAAAGTACAGCTTCTTTTAACTGGAGGACATCAATACACCGTTTATTTAAAATCGGATGCACCTGTGCTGCATAGCCTTTTAACAACAGTTGTGGCTCATGCCTACAAACAAGAATCAGAGTTACAGAATTTATTCCAAATTCCCATCAATGAAGGCCGCTCGGTTTTGTCTTTTCCTAGCGAACATCTTATAGGTGTGGTTACAGAACCCCCAATCTTTGTACAGCAATCAGAGGAAATACAACTTCAAAATGATTATATTTTAGCTTCTGATTATATACAAATAAATAATTTTCTTAAACCAGAAGAACACAAACGCTTACTCAAATATGTCCTGGCAAAAGAGTCGGACTTCTTGCCAAGCAATACTTCTACAAAGGATATTAACTATCGCCAATCAATGGTTATCTACTCATTTCCTGAATTTTCTGAACTGATCTTAAAGAGAATTCAAGCAATGATTCCTGATATCATCAGCAAATTAAACTTACCATTATTTTCTGTATCACAAATTGAAAGCCAACTAACTGCACATAATCATGGTAATTATTACAAAATCCATAATGACAATGGCAGCCCAGAAACTGCTACAAGAGAAATTACATACGTTTATTACTTTAATCGAGAGCCAAAGCAGTTTTCTGGCGGTGAATTACTAATTTATGACAGCAAAATTGAAAACAACTTTTATGTCAATGCAGAGTCTTTTAAGACTATTGAACCGCGCAACAATAGTATTGTATTTTTCATCAGCCGATATATGCACGAAGTGAAGCCTGTGATTTGTCCGTCTAAAGCGTTTGCTGATAGCCGTTTTACAATCAACGGCTGGATACGCCGATAAGCGAATTTAAGCAGTTAGACAATACCTTCGGCAATTATCAGAGGGTTGAGTTAGGTAAATACACCTGACTCAACCCTTTGGTAAAATCTATGGTTGCTTAAATTAATTCTACTTTTTGTGGAAAGCATTTTTATTGTCTCGTCCACACATAATCTTTAAAAGCTCTTATGCGATAGGCATTGAAGAGGCTTAGTTTGCAGTGCAAAATTTTTTCAATTTATAAAGCCAATATTAAACGGTATTTATTCTTATAGTATTTGTTGCACATGCAGTATATGGCAAAAAACAAATTTAATATTTTTAGTGATAAACAAACTTGTTAATCTAAGTGCTAATACTATCTATTCAATAATTATTTATATAAATAAACCCATAAATAAAGATATCAATAAAGCTAGAAAAAACAGTAGACACTTAAAAAATATAAGGAGAAAATTGAAATTGGAATTAACAAAAATTTCTGCATATAACGACTATTATTTAGTACATCACATCATGGCAAGAGTATTTTCTATTTGGCTAGGATCTTCTTTGATAGCGGCTGCGGGTATAGCTGTATCTACCTCTTCGTTCAACCCTGCTAATGCTGCCTCTATGAGTTTCACTGCTACTAACTTTACAGGCGATCCGCTGCAAGTTAAATACACTTTAGATGACACAGTAGCGGGTGCTGGAAAGGTTCAGTTTAAAGTGGAATTTTTGACTGACTCAACCTACAAAAATATCGGCGATATACGCGGAGTCTTCTTCAACATTAAAGATAACTCGCTTCTATCTGGCCTCAAAGTCACAGGTTTGGGCGTACCCATAACGGAGACTGCATATAACACCGCCGGACAGCTTGAAAGTGTTGGTCAAGCTAATCTGAACGGTGATGGAAATACCCACAAATTTGAATACGGTGTAGAAATTGGTGTGCAAGGTTTAAAGGGCGGGAAAGATGACTTTCAAACAGCAACCTTTGTCCTGTCTCACAGTACAGCAGCCTTAAATCTTGATCAGTTCTTCAATCAAGACTTTGGCTTGCGTGTAATGAGTGTAGGACTTCCAGGTTCTAGCCGTGAGGGAAGTAGCAAACTTGCAGGCATATCACCAACACCAGCACCAGCGCCTGCTCCCGCACCAGCTCCCGCACCAGCACCTGCACCAGCACCAGCACCTGCACCTGCTCCAGCGCCAGCACCTGCACCTGCACCTGCTCCAGCACCTGCTCCAGCACCTGCTCCCGCACCAGCTCCCGCACCAGCACCAGCACCAGCACCAGCACCTGCACCTGCTCCAGCGCCAGCACCTGCACCTGCTCCTGCTCCTGCACCTGCTCCAGCACCTGCTCCAGCGCCTGCTCCAGCGCCTGCTCCCGCACCAGCGCCTGCACCTGCTCCTGCTCCTGCTCCAGCGCCTGCTCCAGCGCCTGCACCTGCTCCAGTTCCTGCTCCAGCGCCTGCACCTGCTCCAGTTCCTGCTCCAGCGCCTGCACCTGCACCGTCAGTACCGCCTTACTATCAACCTCCTGCACCTGCACCTCAACCGAGAAAAGTACCTGAACCCAGTACAACCGCAGCATTAGGATTATTTGCCTTGGGTATTTTCGGACTCAAGAAGAAAAACAAAAAAAATATTTCTCAAAATTAAATCACACTGCTGAGTTTTAATAAAAGGGAGCTTAAATATGGGTTTAGAAGAGCATAAGCATTTCTAAACCCATTTTTGTTAGCGTAAGAAACGCTAAACTAGAACTCACCCCAATAATTCCTGCTTTTTAACTGGCGCTTAGTAGCGAAAAAATTTGAGCGACAGAAACAATCTAAATATAACTCCTGCTATTGCTAACATTTAAACTGAAATATTATTAGTTTGTTAGGTCAGATGCAAAATCAGATGCAAAATAAAAATAATCTACATATTTGGCTAGCTTAACCTTGGAGCCTAAATAAGCTGCGTAAATAATTCAAGGTTTGTAGATGCTAGGCGTAGCTTGCTTTCCCGAAAAGGTACACTACAAACTAATATCAATATTTTTACATTACTTAACACTACTTTTATTTTTACCTACTTACATCAGCGATTTCTGTAAATTAGGTTATGAAGGGATAAAGCAGCCACAGTCAGTGGCAAAGCTCTAAAATTAAAAAGTATTAAATCAAGTTGAGGACATCATGGCTGCAAAAGTCGAAATTTACACTTGGAGGACTTGCCCGTTTTGCATTCGTGCTAAAAGTTTGCTGAAAAACAAGGGTGTTGAATTTATCGAATACAGCATTGATGGGGATGAAGCAGCCAGAAATAAAATGGCTCAAAGAGCAAATGGACGCCGTTCTTTACCGCAAATTTTCATCAATGACGATCATATTGGTGGTTGTGATGATATCCACGCTTTAGACAGTCAAGGTAAGCTGGATGAGCTACTAACTTCTAGTAACAGCGTATAGGTTCAGAAGGTATTGCGATAGCGACAAACCACTGCAAATTACACGGTAGTCGCTACAATTCCAGAAAAGCAACGCGCTGCCTTGTCTACGGGTTTCCTCACAAAACCAATCTGTCCACAAGACTTTACCCTCCAGATTCTACTCAGCAGTACATATGTACGTCAATTGGTGAGAGCATCAAGAGATAATAATTGAATAACCATTTAATTTCTTGGTGATTGAGGTATAAAGGGTGAAACTGGCTTTTATCATTGATCCCATCCATCTACTTGACCCGTGTCATGATACCAGTGTTGCCCTAATTGAAGCAGCGCAAATTCTGGGACATGAAGTTTGGGTGACTCAGGCAAATCTGCTGAGTGTGGTGGAGGGCAAAGCTTGGGCTGTCCTACAGCAAGTCGAACTTGTCCCAGTGCAGTTGGTGGAGGGACGCTGGGTAGCGCTAAATCCTTGGTATAAGTTGAGCGATTCCTCCTTAACTTCTTTAGAGACAATGGACGCCGTATTTATGCGGACAGATCCACCTGTCAATGATTCCTACCTATATGCCACATACATTCTTGATTACATTGACCAAAATAAAACCTTGGTGATTAACAGTCCCAGTGGCATCCGAGGGGCAAATGAAAAAATGTATGCCCTCCAGTTTACCAAAGCGATTCCAGAAACGATTGTCAGTGCTGATAAGCAATTTATTCGGCAATTTGTGGAAGCAAAGGGGGCAGGAGTTCTCAAACCACTGGGAAATAAAGCTGGCGAAGGTATTTTGTTTTTGCAATCAGGCGATCGCAATTTTAACTCCATTGTTGAACTCAGTACCCTCCAAGGTAAAGTGCCAGTAATGGTGCAAACCTATTTACCGGAGGCAAAAGAAGGAGATAAGCGAATTATCTTGCTCAATGGTGAACCAATTGGTGCGCTCAATCGCCTCTCTAGTGGAACTGATTTTCGCAACAATATGGCAACTGGTGGTACAGTCGCTCAAACCGAAATTACCTCAAGAGAGTATGAAATTTGTACCCAAGTAGCCGAACGCTTACGCCAAGACGGCTTAATTTTTGTGGGTATTGACGTTATCGGTGGCTACCTAACTGAAGTTAACGTCACTAGTCCTACCGGAATTCGTGAGATTGACCGCCTAGATGGTACTCGCCTTGGTCATCAGGTTATTCAATGGATTGAACAAACACTAAAAATCAAAAAATAATTTACATTTTTTTGTTTGATGTCCTATCTTCAGCAAACAGACTTCTTTCGGACACTTGCGTAGGCTGGTTACCTACGCTACTTTTTAAGTAAATATACGTACTTGTACGGAATATGAGTTTACTAGATAGCGAGGGGTAGATGCATTCATGTCTATGATTGGCTGTGACGCTCGATGACTCGCTAACGCCCTCGCCCTTGGCGTCTCCCTCTGGGAGAAGACTCGCTAACACTGTGCTATCGGTGATGCATCCATAGTTGGGCAGGTATTCCTATTGTTTTGTTCTGAAAGCATAGCTGGACATGTAAGCCAGTAGACTCCTGCCCAAATTCATTCTATAAAGTAGCGTTGACAAGTTTTTTTACCAATTGGCAAAATTGGGTATGGCAAAAGGATTGCTTATCCCTGCCCTTGGTAAAACCCTGGTGGAAGTAGCAGATTTTATACAGCGTTCAGCCTGACCTGAAACTGCTAAGTTAATCTAAAATCCCAAATTCCAAATCTTTTAATTCCTTGGTGTACGTCGGTTTCTTAGAAAATCAGGTATATCTAATCCAGGTTTTTCTTTTGGTTCTGGAATTGGAGTTGGAGTTGGAGTTGAACTTGGAGTCGAGGTTGAGGGATTAACTGCGGGTTGCTGTGTTGTTGGACGCTTGGAGGTATTAGGTGCTACTCGAACGTTAGCCACGCTTTGTTGTACCGCAGCTTGCACTTCACCTGTAAATCCGGTGGCAATTACAGTAATTCTTACCTCACCTTGGAGCCTGTCATCAATTACAGCCCCAAAAATAATATTGGCGTTGGGATCAACTACCTCATAGATTGCTTCTGCGGCTGCATTCACTTCATGCAAAGTCAGGTCAGTACCACCTGTAATATTAAATACAACTCCTCTAGCGCCTTCAATAGAACACTCTAGTAATGGTGAAGAAATAGCTGCGATCGCAGCTTCTCTAGCTCTGGATTTTCCAGAGCTAACGCCTATTCCCATCAAAGCCGAACCTGCATCGGCCATCACAGCTCGGACATCAGCAAAGTCAACGTTTACTAAACCGGGGATCGTGATGATATCAGAAATACCTTGCACCCCTTGACGCAGTACATCATCTGCATAGCGAAAAGCTTCTTGTACAGGGGTTTGTTCGGGGATCACTTCCAGCAGTTTATTGTTGGGGATAATGATCAGTGTATCTACTCTACTTTTTAGTCCTTCAATACCCTGTTCCGCTTGGCTGGTGCGGCGGCGTCCCTCAAAAACAAATGGACGTGTTACTACACCAACAGTTAGAGCGCCCATTTCTTTGGCCACTTCTGCCACGATTGGTGCTGCACCCGTCCCAGTACCACCCCCCATACCAGCAGTGATAAATACTAAATCTGCACCCTCTAAAGCCGTAGCAATTTCGTCCCGCGATTCCTCAGCTGCCTTTTGACCGATAGCAGGATTACCACCTGCTCCTAAACCCCGTGTTAGCTTCTGCCCAATTTGCAATCGACTTGGAGCGCCAGCTAAGGTAAGAGCTTGGGCATCAGTGTTAATTGACCAAAACTCTACCCCAGAGACATCAGACTCGATCATGCGGTTAACAGCATTGCCACCACCACCACCAACACCAATCACTTTGATGTTGGCAACCCGACCAGGAACAATCTCGCCAATTCGGCTATTTTCAGGAGAAATTTTCTTATTATCGTGATTTTGTCCGAAGTTCAGCCCAGAGTTATTAAAGGGATTGGTCGAGTTCACTGCCAGAGAGAACCCCGGCTGTCCCGTAGATTGGGAATTTTTATAGTTAAGTCCTTGGTTATTATCAAGTGTCATTGGATTTGTGAAAGGGTAGATAAACGACTTTTTCAGGTGTTATTCACCTCAGAGTCAACTTTAGTTTGACAATGCCACAATACTATGGCTTTGTTCTTTATTGTTTTCACTACTGCCAAGCCTAACAGAATTGGCAGTGCGAAAATTTGCTATGGGATAAGCTTTTAACACAGCCGATCGCACAGCCAATTCTAGAGAAGTATACCTATATTTATCTAAAACTGACCTGTATAACTTCAACCAGACATTAGTCTGAGCACAGGGCATAACTTGTAAAGACACACTACAGCCTATCTTCTCTGCTTCAATAATAATATTGTTAATAGGTTTCACCATTGGGGATGATTGCAACTTTATACACAAAATCTACCTTCTACTTACTTATCCTTAAGGTTAAACTAAGCAAGAATTTGCTTGTCAGACTATATCTGATTAATTTGTTGTTTAGGTGGTCTCAATGGACACTTTGTTGGAGCAATAGTCTATCCTACAAGAACCCTCACTAGAGCGGCCAACAAATCAAGATTTCCTAAGAGATTTCGTCACCTAATAGGAATTACGGTACAGAACAGTCGAAACTGATTGCCCAGAAGCAATGCTTATGCAACTTTAGGCGTTATCGTTACAGATTGAAACTTCGGTAAACTGTCTTTGGAAGTGTCCTCAACAGACCAAAGCCAGAGCTTTTTGTCTCTGCACTTGGATGACGGCGTAAAGCGTTCTCATCAGTGGTCTCTGCTCACGAGTCTGAATCTGAATGAAAAGCTCAAGCAACTTTCTCTTTTTTGCATTGGGTTTAGCCAAAGAATGTATGGGCAGAAGGCATTTTGCAGGCTATAGACCATTATTAGATCGTCTGACATCTTGCACCCTAATATTAGATGTTAGGGTAACAATTGAGGGTATGTTACTCCCAATGGAGATTTTAGGATTGATCTTCTCATTTTAATTAGAAGTTAATGCCGATTTTCGTGCGATTTGCTGGAAAACTGAAAATAATTAATATATTTATCAGCATAAAGCTTTTTAATTTACTAGGAGCTATCAAAATAATAAACATGCTAAATGTTTTTAAGGATTTTGGGAGTTAATTTTTGGTCTTTTTGGTTCATCTGTACTAATGGAAAATCGGGATTTTTTAGATCAATATACTCTATTTGACCGGGATTAAATTTTGTTGCTAAATGACGCATTTGGGCGAGTACCTTAATTTGTTCAGATAGCTGGGGACCTGGAACACCGAGATGCACATTTCCTAATTCTGTTTTCAAAATTAAATTTGTTGGATTTTGGCAATCAATTTCCATCACTTTCACAGGACTTTGACTCACAGCTTCATGGAGTTGAGTCCAGTAGAGGCAGTATTGATTTGGCAAACCAATTACTCTGAGATTGGGTAATTTTCTAGTGGGATTCAGTGATGTATATTTTTCTAAAGGCATCCAGGCCCCACTTGCATCTAGCAAGCCGATTATTACTTTTTTGTTGCCACGTGTTTGAGTTACCGCTACAGGTACTCGTTCTTGGATTTCAATGATTAATCCAGGTGGAAATAGGCGGCGTCTGACGATCGCTTGGGCAATAGTTGGCTGTTTCTTTAAAGAGTTAGCGATCGCTGACGGTTCAATCCGCCACAAAGATTGAGGGTAAGACAGCACCAACAATGACTGAGTTGTTTGATCCGACAGCAATTTATTGCCTGATTTCATCACTATTTGTTTGGGAGCCTTTAGCATCCACACAGGTTGGACAGCCACCCATAACAATCCACCTGCCAAACCAGTAATAGCAAAGGTTCGCCAAATAGCTTGAATAATTTTCATCTGCCGCTGTCGGCGCAATTTCTGACGACGGTGGGCTAGATGCGTGCGGGAAACTGATATTATGCCAGCCATTCACACCTCTTTTGATTGCAATCTAAATTCCTTGACAAGCTCGTATCACTATTAATTTCAGTAAATACTGTTGGCATCTTTTAGCCGCTCTCCTCAAGACTTTTTTTATTTTTAGTAACACTTTACAGTAACTACACAATGATTATGGCGCTAGTTATTATTCCTATTAAAGTTTCCGGTGTCCATTTTTAACTGACCGTAGTCTTTTTGACAAGCTATTTTTAAAGATTTTTCCTTAAAGATTACAAAATATTAATTGAGATATGTGGGATTTTGCTTTCTTGACAAATAGAATGTGAAATGATAAATAAGTATTCCTGGTTCTCTGTATAGCTTGCTATAATTCATACCAGCTAGAGTAATCGACCATCTAAATTGAGAACAATGAAAATTTGTAGCTTTTTTTACTTCCTCTCTGAACCATACAATTTTGTAGCCGGTCAAACAGAAGGGAGAGATTGTCAAAACCTCAATAGTAGGTGTAAAAAGGACAGATATGCTTAAGACCTGACGGATCGAATGGTACTAATAAAAGATGCAACCCTTGTCAGGTATGGATATAGGGGATAGGGTGTAGGTTCGTAAAAAATCAAGAAAAGTAAAAATAAGTGCGAACATAAATAAAGTTCTTTGCTACGCAACGCTGGCGCAAACGTCACTATACCCCACACCCTACACCCCACATCCCAAAGCTTTGTAGATAATGGGTTTGCATTATCTTAGTGCTATTCGCTATTAGGGTCAATTAAATCTCTACCATACTACTGACAGTAATCTGGCAACAAGTGCTGTCTTTTGCAAGACACTACCACCTTGCGAGTCAATACTGCATCTACATCCTACGATAGAGA
The DNA here is from genome assembly GCF_034530915.1 of Nostoc sp. DedQUE09. Lineage (NCBI taxonomy): Bacteria > Bacillati > Cyanobacteriota > Cyanophyceae > Nostocales > Nostocaceae > Nostoc > Nostoc sp. DedQUE09. The sequence continues at coordinate 57,270 of NZ_JAVRCE010000033.1, read as the reverse complement.
TTAATTGTATAAAAAATCCAAACTAAACTGCATCTACATAAACCTCTACATACATGAAAACGACATTAAATTTGTCACGTTTTTATAAAGCATGTAACCCTAGCTACACGCTAAATATAAGTAACGTCCTAGATCGGCAGTATTACATAGATTTTGCTGATGTACGTGGTTGCAAGATTGTCGAAGAATTGCAACGAACTATCATTCGGATTTCTCCTGATGAGCCAACCTGTCAGTTATTTACGGGTCATATTGGCTGCGGTAAGTCAACGGAATTGCAGCGCCTCAAGACAGAACTAGAATTGGCAGGATTTCATGTGGTTTATTTTGAGTCTAGTCAAGACTTAGACATGGCGGATATTGATATCAGCGATATTTTGCTGAGTGTAGCCCGTCAAGTCAGTGCCAGTTTAGAAAGTATTAGCATTAAACTCAAACCTGGTTACTTTACTAATTTGTTTAAAGAAGTAGGCGATTTTTTGCAAAGCCCCATAGAGCTTTCTGGACAAGCGGAGTTGTCCTTGGGTATTGCCAAAATTACTGCCAAAACCAAAGATAGCACCCAGATGCGGAACCAACTAAGACAATATCTGGAACCGCGAACCAATAGTATTTTACAAGCGATTAACGAAGAGATTTTAGAAAAGGCTGTTGAACAGCTAAAGCTAAGGGGTCAAAAAGGACTGGTAGTGATTGTAGATAATTTGGATCGAGTAGATATGCGTCCCCTAGCATCGGGGCGATCGCAACCAGAATATCTCTTCATTGACCGAGGCGAACAGTTACGCCGACTTAAATGCCACCTAGTTTACACAATTCCCCTAGCGTTAATTTTCTCCAATGAGTATGAGACACTAAAAAATCGTCTGGGGGGAGGGATTGCACCAAAAGTACTGCCGATGGTATTGGTGCGGCAAAGAGATGGCAGTGACTACGAACCAGGAATGTCACTAGTACGCCAGTTAGTTCTAGCTAGAGCTTTTCCAGAAGTTCCTTTGAATAGCAGACTTTTATTAATTACAGAATTATTCGATCACTCCCAAACCTTGGATCGTCTATGTCGCGTTAGTGGTGGTCACATTCGTAACTTATTGGGCTTACTTTATAGCTGTCTGCAACGACAAGATCCGCCTTTTTCTAGGGACTGCTTAGAAGCCGTGATTAAGGACTATCGTGACGATCTGCTATTAGCTATTGATGAATCCCAGTGGGAATTATTGTTTGAAGTAGTACAGCAACAAAGAGTTAAAGGTGAGTCTGACTATCAGAGCTTACTAAGAAGTATGTATCTGTTTGAATATCGCGATCCTGTGGGGCGCTGGTTTGGCATCAGTCCAGCCTTGGCAGAAACAGAAAAAGTTTTGGCTTGGCAACAAAACAAGTAATAGTCAATTGTCATTTGTCATTAGTCATTTGTTAGTGAACTAATGACGAATGCCCCATATCCAATGCCTAATACTCTATATCCAATGCCCAGCCCCATATCCAATGACTAATGACAAACAGCTAGGCCTCTACACAAAAGAAAATCAGCATACTTTGCAAAGACTGATTAGAGCGATCGCACTTTCCGAAGGTCAATTTGCTCTGATTTTAGTTCGATGTAACTATGGGCGATTACGTGAGCAAATGCTAGAGAATATTCGCTCGAACACCAAAGAAATTAATATCAGAGAAATCGTTCTCAATCCATCAACTACTTCTTTACACAGCACAATAATCTCAGAACTATCTTTAGATAATCCTGCGGTACTTACAGACTCTTTGCCATCTGCTGTGATGGTTTTTGGTATTGAGTCAATTACCGACCTAGAAAACTTACTTACAGGTATCAATCAAGCACGAGATATCTATGCTGCGACTTTTCCATTTCCGCTGGTGTTGTGGCTACAAGATGAAGTGGCATCATTGCTTTCAAGATTAGCACCTGATTTCAAAAGCTGGGCTGCAACCACTATTAAATTTGAAATGGCCAAAGCAGATTTAATTGCTTTGATCTCTCAAGAGGAAGAATCTCTATTTGCCAAAGTTTTAGAAGCAGGTGCTGAAACGTTTTTATCTAATGCCTTTTTAGATTTAGATCCGAAGTCACAACATCGCCACGAAATAGAATCAGCCCGTAATGATTTACTACGCCTGTATGGCGTTAAATTAACACCAGGATTAGAAGCTAGTTTAGAATTTGTGTTGGGGCGAGATAAATACGCCAACGATCAAATTAATGGTGCTCTAGCTAATTATCAAAGAAGCCTTGCATTATGGCAGCAGGAAGCAAGGAGAGTAGCAGAGTGGGAGGGTAATTCTTCTTTGCCTCTCTCATGTCCTCAACCTATGTCCCCCTCATCTTTACTCAAGCAAGCAATAGTACTATTCCACCTGGGGCTTTGTTATCACCGAATGGCAGACTTATACCAGAATACTAGTAGCTATTGCGAACATGCTCTGTCGTGGTTTAAACAATGCTTGGAGCTATTAGAGGAGGTACAAAGAGAAGACTTAGTTGCTAAATTCATTTTGCCTGCTTGTGAAATGCTGCAACGCTTACAAGCCTGGGATGAATTAAAAGAATTAGCTCAAAAGTCATTACACCTACATAAAACTTATGGAACTCCCGCACAAGTTGCTCAAAATTATGGTTTTTTGGCAAATGTGGCGGCTTCAGAATCGAATTGGGTACTGGCTCATGAATTAGCAAATACAGCACTTTCTATTTCCGAAGAAGTAACACAAGTTTCTCTGCGAGACGCTTTGCGAAGACGACGAGAAGAAAGTTGGTATCTTCTTTTGCTAGCACGCACACAACGGCATCTGGGTGAGTCGGAAGAAGCTATCAATAACTTGGAATGGGCGAGAGTAGTTTGTGAACTACAACATCAGCCATTACTTTACTTAGAGATTTTAGAAGAACTGCGATCGCTTTACTTTTTTGAGTGTCATAACTATACAGAAGCCTTTAAGCTGAAGCAAGAAAAAATAAAAATAGAACATCAGTATGGCTTTCGTGCCTTTATCGGAGCAAGTCAATTACAACCACAACGCCCCAGAATTAACCCAGTACTAGAACCTCACAAAATACCGTTTATTCCTGAAGAAATTGCTCAAGAAATATCTGCTTCTGGACGGCAACAAGATATCAATCGCTTAATTGAAAGAATTGCCCGCGCTGACTACAAACTCACAGTTATTTATGGGCCATCTGGTGTAGGTAAAAGTTCAATTCTCAAAGCTGGTTTAGTCCCAGCGCTCAAGGGAAAAGTTATCGGTGAACGCATTCCTATACCGATTGTTTTGTCTGTTTATACTGATTGGATAACAATCTTGAGCAGCAGTATCAACCAAGCATTAGCATACACCGGAATATCAGTTAATATTGACTCTACACCTACCATAATACTAGAAAGAATTCGGCTAGCATCTGAACGCAATTATACAATAGTTATCATATTAGACCAGTTTGAAGAATTTTTCTTTGTTAATAATCCCCCTACACAAAGAATAGAATTTTATAAATTTTTTAGTGAATGTTTAAATGTTTCTTATGTAAAAATTATTCTTTCATTACGAGAAGATTATTTACATCATTTATTAGAATTCGAACGTTTAAGTCAGACAAATAGTACTGGTTTATATGATTTAGGAGTAATTAATAAAAATATTCTTGATAAGGATATTCGCTACTATTTAGGAAAATTCTCTAGCCGAGATGCTAAAGCCATAATTCACAGTCTTACTCAACGTTCACATTATGAACTAAGTGAGGAATTAATTAACCGATTAGTCCAGGATTTGACAGGAGAACTAGACGAAGTACATCCAATTGAATTACAAATAGTCGGTGCTCAATTACAAATAGAAAACATTACGACACTTGCAGAATATAAACTTTGTGGTGGCTCGGCAAAATTGGTGGAACGCTGGTTAGGGGAAGTTATCAAAGACTGCGGTCAAGAGAACGAAGAGTTAAGTTGGAAATTATTATTTGAGTTAACAGATGAAAAGGGGACACGACCTTTAAAAACTAAAGCTGATTTAGCGGCTGCATTAGTTAATAATTATGAGATAGATACGATATCAAGCTTTGACAAAGTTGGAGAACTGATTTTAGAAATATTAGTGGGTTCGGGCTTGGTATTGCGAGTTAGAGAGGAGTTAGGCGATCGCTACCAGTTGGTTCATGATTATTTAGTTGAACCAATTCGCCAAAAGAACAACTATGGTATGCTCGCCGAATTAGAAAAAATCAAACTTGAAAAAACTAGAGCGGAAGCAGCCCAACAACTCAGTCAAAAGCAACTAAATTTGGTATTGCAACGACGACTGCGGGAAGCACGGATAGCAGGTGCAATCCTAGCAATTATGGGGGGAACAATCGCAGCATTATGGTGGCAAGCCGACTTACAAAAAAGAGCAGCAGTGCGTCAAACTCTACGAGCTGAACGCAGTGAAACCAACTTACAAATTAGTGCGATCACTGCTGCTAGCGAAGCTCTGTTTGCATCTAATAAAGAATTTGATGCCCTATTAGAAAGTTTACGGGCTTGGAGAGGGCTTAAACAAGCAGATGGAGTTCAGCCAGATACCCGAATGCGGGTGGTAACAGCCTTGCAACAAGCAGTTTATGGGGTAACTGAGGTTAACCGCCTAGAAGGGCACACTGATATCGTCTGGGGAGTGACTTTCAGCCCGGATGGTCAGTTGATAGCATCAGGTAGCCGAGATCAGACAGTGAAACTTTGGCATCCTGACGGTACTTTACTTCAAACCCTCAAAGGCCACACTGATGCTGTTAGTTGTATAACTTTTAGCCCTGATGGTCAAACTCTAGCTTCCGCTAGCCTTGACAAAACAGTGAAAATCTGGCACAAAAACTCGCTTACAGGTGAATTTGACCCCAAACCATATAAAACCCTCAGAGGACATGAAGATTGGGTTTATAGCGTTAATTTTAGTCCTGATGGCGAGTTGTTAGCTACTAGCAGCAAGGATAAAACCATCAAACTCTGGCACAAAGACGGTAGCTTAGTAAAAATACTGAGAGGACATCAAGGGTGGGTTAACTGGGTAAACTTCAGCCCTGATGGTCAATTTATCGCCTCGTCCAGCGACGACAAAACAGTGAAAATCTGGCGACGGGACGGTAGCCTCGTTACGACTTTGCAGGGACATAAGCAAGGTGTGATCGTGTCTATTTTCAGCCCAGACGGTAAATTCTTGGCGTCAGCAGGTCGAGATCAGACAGTCAAACTTTGGCGGTGGGAAACTAACACTAATAAAGATGGTTTTGGCTTTTTTCCTTACAAAACTTTACGGCAGCATAACGGTACAGTATGGAGTTTGAACTTTAGTTCGGATAGTAAAAAGTTAGCTTCCGCAGGTGAAGACAATACCATAAACCTCTGGAGTATTACTGGTACTTTACTCAAAACCTTCAAAGGACACAGCGATGCTGTCGTTAGCATTGCTTTCAGTCCAAAAAACAAATTGCTAGCTTCAGGAAGTTTCGACAAAAGCGTGAAACTATGGAGTTTAGATGCTCCAAGGCCGTCTATTCTTCAAGGGCATCGAGATCGAGTTTTAAGCGTTGCTTGGAGTCCCGACGGTCAGATGCTAGCTTCTGGTAGTAGCGATCGCACTGTCAAACTTTGGCAACGATACACCAGCAGTGGCGAGGTCAAAACTCGACTTTACAAAACTTTGGTGGGGCACACAAATAGAGTTCCTAGTGTCAGTTTTGACCCAAAAGGTGAAATGCTGGCTTCCGGAAGTTATGACAAAACTGTGAAACTTTGGCGGCTTGACGGTACTTTAATCATGACTCTCCACGGACATAGCGATAGTGTGATGAGCGTCAATTTCAGCCCTGATGGTCAGTTTTTAGCATCAGCTAGCAAAGATAAAACAGTGAAACTTTGGAACCGTCAAGGCAAGTTGCTCAAAACCTTAGTGGGACATCAAGGTTGGGTAAATAGCGTTAATTTCAGCCCTGATGGTCAGGTTTTAGCCTCTGCCAGTGACGATCAAACTGTGAAACTTTGGCGGCAGGATGGTACTTTGCTCAAAACTTTCTCGCCCCATGATAGCTGGGTATTGGGTGTCAGCTTTAGTCCCACTGACGAGTTGCTGGCTTCTGCTAGCTGGGATAACACTGTGAAACTGTGGCGACGGGATGGGACGTTGTTAAAAACTTTATTAAAAGGGTACAGTGATAGCGTCAATGCCGTGACTTTCAGCCCCAATGGTGAATTACTTGCCGCCGCCAGTTGGGACAGTACAGTCAAGCTCTGGAGCCATGATGGCAAATTAATTAAAAGTCTTAATGGGCATCGCGCTCCAGTATTAAGTGTTAGTTTTAGCCCAGATGGTCAAACACTAGCATCAGCTAGTGATGACAACACAATAATTCTGTGGAATTTACATCTTGACGATCTGCTTGTTCGTGGTTGCAATTGGCTAGGTGATTACCTTAAGCACAACCACAATCTTGAAGAACGCGATCGCCTTCTTTGTGATGGGATAATCCGTACAAACCCTTTTTAATTACAAATTACGAATTAGGTTGAAGCCTCAATGAGCAACCGCTCTCGGTTTAGCGGTTGATGAGGCGATCAAAGTTATTAATTCAGAGCTAGAAATAAATTTCGAGTTAATCAGCCAAAGGAGCGATCGCTCTCCAAAACTTCATGGCTATTTTCTTCGGGAGCCTCTTGTGGCAAATTCGCTAAAAAGGCTTGTAGCCTCATCCGCTCAATATAGGGCCAGCCCCCCTCAGACTCAATATCTTTCAGCAGTGAGTAAAGTTGGCGACGATTAACAGGCAAACTCTCTTGAAAAACCCCATCCCGGATCTCTCGGTGTAACTGCTCTAATTGCCGCAGCAATGCCAAAAGAGCTACAGTATCGCCTTCACAAGCTGTAGCGGCATCATACACTACAGTTGCGATCGCTTGCAGTTTACCAGACAACTTCTCTGATTCAATATTTTTGTAATCGTTCATGCCACCTTTTCCGTATAAATGAGGTCAACTCAAATTTACCGGAGATTTTTAATTTTCCCTAGTTTGTCAGTATTGATTCCTCTAATCCTCCTGTCTACCTGTTACTGCATCTCCTCACTTGCCCTAGTTAGGGGTGAATATAACTAGATTTGTATCTTTATCAAAAGCAATAGCGATCGCTCCAAAAAGAGCGTAGTAACCTTTAGCATAGGCTTTACAGAAGCTAGATGCGATCGGGACGAGACTTTTTTGGATTTTGAGAACTTTGATTTTGAGTTGAAAAAAATCGTATGATCTGGCTGATTTACCCATCCAACAATGGGCTGTATGTAGTAGCGTCACATACATGATACAAAAAGACTTGGGCGACGCCGCTTTTGCAATAAGCGAGAGCAAAGTCCGAAACAGACACCCCTGTTCGCACTTTTCGAGACACAAGCATTTATGCTTCTCTGTGTGAGGCTTACTCATACACTCGCCCAACTCTAAACAAATGCCACCAACAGTAAAACTAACTGTTGGTTTTTGCTCCCCTAGTGACACACATCCAAAATGGATGCAGTGTGCTACTTAGTCTGGGGTCTACACCCCAAGCTCAAGATAGCGACACGTTTAACTACGTTTAGCAGAGAAAAGTTTGAGCAGCGTCTGACAACTAGACATCCGAACACTAGCTTCAACTTTTTTAATCAGAGCAAAGCCGTGTCCGAACAAAGGTAGCTTTTCGCAGAGTAGCGGCTTCTCATCAGAGATCAAAGCTTCGATGCAGTTTTACAACTTAGATATTAATTTTTGAGATTGAGGTTGACCATGAGGTATCGCGCTTTAATTGTTGCATTCTTGGCTTTGTGCCTGGGGCTAATAACCGCTTGTAGTGATGCTCCTGCTAGCAGTAGTGGTAGAGATGTACTCACTTATGATCAAATTCGCGGCACTGGCTTGGCTAACAAATGCCCCCAACTAGCAGAAACAAGCCGTGGTTCCATTCCCATTGATTCTAGCCAGTCTTATACCATCAAAGAACTTTGCTTGGAACCAACTAGCTTCTTCATCAAAGAAGAACCTGCTAATAAACGGCAAGAAGCAGAATTTGTTGCTGGCAAATTGTTGACCAGATATACTTCCACCATTGACCAGGTGCAAGGTAATCTAAAAGTCAACGCAGATAATAGCTTGACCTTTACGGAAACCGATGGTCTTGACTTCCAAGCCATCACTGTGCAACTTCCTGGTGGTGAGCGAGTACCTTTCCTCTTCACCATCAAAAATTTGGTTGCTCAAAGCCAACCCAGCTTGACCAGTATTAACACCTCTACGGACTTTGAAGGCAGCTTTAAAGTTCCTTCCTATCGTGGTGCTGCCTTCCTAGATCCCAAAGGTCGTGGTGTCGTCAGTGGCTACGATAATGCTGTGGCTCTTCCCGCCCAAGCAGATGATGAAGAACTTACCCGCACTAACGTCAAGCGTGCTGAAAATCTTAATGGCAAGATTTCTCTGCAAATCGCCAAAATAGACAGTTCTAGCGGTGAAATTGCTGGTACTTTCGAGAGCGAACAGCCATCTGATACAGATTTAGGTGCTGGCGAACCTAAAGAAGTCAAGATTCGTGGTCTATTTTATGGACGGGTTGAATCGACTCGTGGCTAAATCCTCGAAAGTAGGGCAACTGACTGGCACTCAAAACGACAATTCTGTAAGTATCAGACTTGCTTGCCATAGTTAAACTATCCACCCTCTTGAAAAAAGAGGGTGGATAGATTTTTTACAAAAATGGGGAAAAGTTAAATCTGAGTAAAATAGCCCTGGCAGTTGGGAAAATTTTTATTCCTCAGTCTTATGGGTCACTTGATTTATCACTTTAACCTTTTCCCTTTCATTAAAAGAATATAGACTTAAGTACAAAAAAGGGTGAGATGCCCTTTTTTTATTGGCTTGCGTAAATATACATAGAATTTTTTAAAATTATTAGTAATTTTTAACTATTGAATGAATTTTAGTTAAAAAGGCACGTAATTTCACTGTAAATCTAACTTTTATTTATCAAACAAAAGCTCGACTACTGTTGTTTTGTTTCTCTAAATTAACTTTATCATTAATTAATTCAAGTTAAGTACAATCTCGGTTTGATATTTAGTGATTAATTTTATATTTTATTTCTATGTGGTTCTAAAAAAGCTACAGATAATACCAAAGATAAATAACCAACTAAATAGCGATTTCGCCAATTTAAATTTTGCTCGATTGTCAAGTAAGCTATGGGGTTTTAATAGAAAGTCTTTATTATCTACCATAGTATTTACTAGGAAATATTGCATTATATTTCCTTTGATATCGTGCGATCGCAGCTTAATTTAAAAAGCGAATAATTGATTCTTTATTTGCTCAATAAACCCGGTGCTATGCCTACCACAGTCACCAATGAACTAAAGCACGAAATTTGGCAGTTGCTGCGAGAATATCAGCAATCTCCGTCAGAAAACATCCGCAATCAACTGGTAAAACTCAATTTTGGACTTGTGAGAAAAGAAGCTCACTATTGGACAAATCAATGTCATGAAACCTACGATGATTTGCTCCAAGTTGGATGTTTGGGTTTAATCAGAGCTATTGAAAGATTTGAAATTTCTAAGGGACATGCCTTCAGTTCCTACGCTCTTCCCTATATTCGGGGTGAAATTCAACACTATCTCCGAGATAAAGGTGTCACCGTGCGAATTCCTCGGAGATGGTTAGCGCTCCAACAGCAAGCAATAGGAGTATCACGTTCTTGGCGTGAAAAACACAATCGTCAACCAACCGACTCGGAATTAGCAGCAGCACTGGAAATTTCTCCAAACGAATGGCAAGAAATTAAATTAGCATGGGTCAATCGCGCTCCCTTGAGTCTTGATGTGCCAATCCAAGATGGAGAAGAAGGTTCTACCTGCTTGGGAGAATTGGTTCCAGATCCTCACTATCGCAGCTTTCAACTGGCACAAGAAGACCAACTTCGCTTACAACAAGCGTTGGTTCAGCTAGAAAAACGCACCCGCGACGTGTTGGAATGTGTGTTTTTGCAAGATTTGACCCAAAAACAAGTTGCAGAACATTTGGGCATCAGTGTAGTAACAGTTTCCCGCCGAGTCAAGAAAGGACTGGATTTGATGAAAGAACTTATGGGTGTCGCAGAAGATTGACTGCAAACAACAAACCGCAGTTCTACTGGGTATGCAGTGCTAAAAATAACCCTTGAAATTTAAAAAATTAGGTTATAAAGGGAAGATACTTTGCCTTTGATCCAAATTTTAGGCATGTTGATTTCCACTTTTCAATTTTCCAATGGCTTTTGAGAAAGGCTCATGGGCATAACTTCAAAAATTACAATTGCAGCTATTCTAACTTTGGCGCTTGCCGGATGTGCTTCTGAAGATACACAACAAGCCATCACTCCTGTGCCAGTTCCCAAAATAGCAAAAAAGTCGCCACCAGCGGCTCAATCCTTTAAGAATCCAGTGATACCGGCCAAACAGGTCTCACAAGTTAATCTTGCATCTGTTAACTTGATTCAATCCACGAATGCTACAGAGCGGACACGAGAACTTGTAGTATCAAAAGCTCGCAGCGATCCTTTTACAGAACTTTTCGGGCAGACTGTTCCTGGAATGTCTAAGACATCTGGAAGACCACTTCCCGTGTTGCCTAAGCTACCTACTGCATTACTAGGAGTACGAAAAGTTCCAACACGCAGCATCGCTTTAAATCCAAAGAAAAATAACGTTTCTTCTGTACCAAAAAAAGTCAATCCTACTTTGACTTCAGTGTTGCCGAAAGTTTTGCCTCAAGTTGTCCCTAACCCCACTTTAGTTTCTGTATTGCCACCGCCAGCACAACCTGAGTTAGCAAGGGCAGTAGTTGTGACTGGTGTAGTTCTAATTAGTAAAGAACCACAGGCAATTATCAAAGTACCGGATGAGCCGACAAGTCGGTATGTACAGGCGGGACAGCGATTAGCAAATGGCGTACTGATTAAACGTATTGAAATGAATCAGGGCTACAACCCCATCGTGATTTTGGAACAATATGGTATTGAAGTTGCCAAAATGGTAGGGGAAGGGACTGTCAAATCAACGTCGTCAGCTGCATCAGCTAACGGCAATGCTATTTCAGTGACAACGCCCCCCCCAAATACCTTTAATGTGGGAGCTTCATAAAGATGGAGACTAAGGAAAAAGTTGAATTCGCTGGTTTGCCTTTAGCTGTTTATAGAGAAATAGCAGCTCATTTACGTCAAGTCGAGGGGGTGGAAGTGGATTTAATTCCCCAGTCATCCCAACAGTTTGATTACAATCAAAGTCAAATTGCTGGCTTAAGCCTCTCGTGGACACCAAACTCTAGCTTAGAAAATCGGCAACGAGTTAATCAGATTTTGGCTTACTATCAAAATCGCTATATGAATCCTATTTGATTTTTTGATTTGTGAGAATTACACCCCGCAGAACCCCGACTTATTAAAGAAGTCGGGGTTCTTGTTGTTCATGAATGATTTTGAAGTTCATTCCACAGAGCAACGATGTCTCCGACGGGCTACGCCTACGCAGTAAGCATTATTTAACATAGGTTCAAAAAAAATACTGTCTAACGACCTTACAAGACACAGCAAGGTGAGGATTTCAAAAAGCAACGTTATGATAATTAATGCATTAATCGAGCTTGGGTCTAATAATAAATAAGTTGGCACAAATAAACTTCCAGAGTACGGAGACGATTAATTGCCTCTGTACAGCAGTCAAAAGCCATTGCTCTTGAGTGTATATTTAGGTGCTGCGTCCAACCAAAATCAGCCGTTGTACAAATTTCCATAAGGATAATTCAAGTGACTAGGACTAATTCAGACTTTCTTTCTTCGAGCGATCCGGCGATCGCAGGGTTAATCAACGACGAACTACAGCGTCAACGAGATCACTTGGAGTTGATTGCTAGTGAAAACTTTACCTCAGCTGCTGTACTGGCGGCTCAAGGTTCGGTACTGACAAATAAATATGCCGAGGGATTACCTGGTAAACGCTACTATGGCGGTTGTGAGTATGTCGACAAAATTGAGCAGCTAGCAATCAATCGTGCTAAACAGATATTTGGCGCTGCTCATGCGAATGTGCAACCTCATTCTGGCGCACAAGCCAATTTTGCAGTGTTTCTGTCGCTGTTAGAACCAGGAGACAAAATTATGGGGATGGATTTGTCTCATGGGGGACATCTTACCCACGGTTCACCTGTAAATGTCTCAGGTAAGTGGTTCCAAGTTAGCCACTACGGTGTCAGTCAACAAACAGAACAACTTGACTACGATCAAATTCGGGAGCTGGCGTTGAGGGAGCGTCCTAAGCTGCTGATTTGTGGTTATTCGGCTTATCCCCGTATAATTGACTTTCAAAAGTTCCGTAGTATTGCTGATGAAGTCGGTGCTTACTTGCTTGCCGATATTGCCCATATTGCTGGTTTGGTTGCTAGTGGTCTTCATCCTGATCCCATTCCTCATTGTCACGTAGTAACAACAACAACCCATAAAACTCTACGCGGCCCTAGAGGTGGTTTAATTTTGACCAGTGACGCAGAACTAGGTAAAAAGCTAGATAAATCTGTTTTTCCTGGCACTCAAGGCGGGCCATTAGAACACGTCATTGCTGGTAAGGCAGTAGCCTTTGGAGAAGCCCTAAAGCCTGAATTTAAAACCTATTCTGCCCAAGTGATTGAAAATGCTCGTGCTTTGGCAGAACAACTACAAAACCGAGGTTTAAAGCTAGTGTCAAATGGCACTGATAATCATTTAATCCTCGTGGATTTACGTTCTGTCGGTTTAACTGGTAAGCAGGCAGATCAGTTAGTTAGTACTGTAAATATTACTGCTAACAAAAATACTGTTCCCTTTGATCCGCAGTCCCCATTTGTTACCAGCGGTCTGAGGTTAGGTTCGCCAGCAATGACCACACGGGGCTTAGGAGTAGCAGAATTTACCGAGATTGCCAATATTATTAGCGATCGCTTACTTTCTCCAGATTCCGACGTAGTAACCCAAGACTGTCGTCAACGGGTAGCGGCATTGTGCGATCGCTTCCCCTTATATCCTCACCTGGAACTTCCTGTACCAGCATTAGCCTGACATGATAGTTAGGAGTTAAGAATTAGAAGTGATGAGTTTTAAATATTGAACTATTAACTCCTAACTATTAACTTCTAACTATTAACTTCTAACTATTAACTTCTAACTCCTAACTATCTAATGAGTGCAGAAATTATTTGTGTTGGTACTGAATTATTGCTAGGAGATATCCTCAATGGCAATGCTCAATTCTTGGCGCAACAATTAGCGCAACTAGGTATTCCCCACTACTATCAAACAGTGGTTGGGGATAATCCAGAACGGTTGAAGCAAGTTATAAAAATTGCTATTTCCAGAGCGCAAATTCTCATTTTCACTGGTGGACTCGGCCCCACACCAGATGATCTCACCTGCGAAACCATCGCCGATTTTTTTAAAGTTCCGTTGGTAGAACGTTCTGACATAATCGAAGACATAACCCAGAAATTCGCCCAACGTGGTCGGGTTATGTCACCAAGTAACTGCAAACAGGCTTTGATTCCCCAAGGTGCAGAAATTTTACCTAACCCCACTGGAACAGCACCCGGCATCATTTGGCAACCTCGTCCTCAAATCACGATTTTTACCTTTCCCGGTGTTCCCAGCGAAATGCACGCGATGTGGGAAGAAACAGCTGTGCCATTTCTCAAAAGTCAAGGTTGGGGTAAAGAAATTATTTACAGCCGGAGTTTAAAGTTTTGGGGTATTGGTGAATCTGCTTTAGCGGAAAAGGTTGCTTCGTATTTAAAGTTGGCCAATCCCACAGTTGCCCCTTATGCAGGTAAGGGGGAAGTAAGATTGCGAGTTTGTGCAAAAGCAAATTCAGAAGCAGCCGCAGAAGCCCTAATTGCGCCCATTGAAAAACAACTTAAAGAAATTGCTGGGCTGGATTTTTATGGCGTTAATAATGATACTCTCGCTTCCGTAGTTGGTCAGTTGTTGCGGGCATCAAAAGAAACGCTTTCAGTGGCAGAATCTTGCACTGGCGGTGGTTTAGGGCAAATGTTGACTGAGATTTCTGGGAGTTCTGATTACTTTTGGGGTGGAGTAATTTCTTATGACAATTCGGTGAAGGTTAAGCTGCTGGGGGTTAACCAGGAAGATTTAGATAAATTTGGGGCGGTAAGTGCTACCGTTGCAAAGCAAATGGCTGTTGGAGTCAAAACCCGCCTTGAAACAACTTGGGGACTGAGTATTACTGGAATTGCTGGTCCAACTGGAGGGACAGATACGAAGCCAGTGGGTTTAGTTTACATTGGTTTAGCCGGGCCAAAGGATGAAGTGACAAGTTTTGAGTATCAGTTTGGAACTGTGCGAGGTCGAACTTTAATTCGTCATGTAAGTGCGAATGCAGCGTTGGATAATCTGCGCCGGAAGTTGTTGAGCAAGTAGTCAGGTATATTATGTTTGTCATACAATCTGTATGGCAAACGAACCTAACGATGCGAATTAATGCACAATTAGATGACGAGTATGCTGAAAAATTAGCCTTTATTTAACAGCAGACTAATCAAGCAGTAACGGATGTGATTAAGTCTGCTATTGAGTTGTATTACCAGCAGTTTTAGCACGAACAAAAGAATTGCCATAGCATTCTGTTCACTTTCTGTCTGTGATTTCTGCACCCCGCTTCCAAGGGATTTCTAATTGAAACTCAGCATTTATTTTGTAGTAGTTGTACCACTCATCAGATATCGGACTGAATAAAAAATCAGGACGCAAACGCCCCAATCGTAAAAAGTCAGTTGCGATGGCGTAACTGCCCACTGGAAGCGATCGCAAGTTAATTGACTAAAGGGCGATCGCTAACTTTTCTCTAGCTTTGTTAGCGTAGCTTATCGTAGGTATCGCTCATTTACAAAGTCTGTAAACTGTTTAATTCTAGTTTTAACGATATAAAATAATCTTTATTCAAAATTCAATCTATCAAAATAGTGAATTTATCTCATAACTATTGATGCCAGAACTTCTATCTAGAGATCGATATGGCTAATAAGCTAAATGAAGTAAAAATAGTATACTAAATCACATGAGATTGTATTGTATGAAATCCAATTATGTTGCAAAACAGTTTTCCACCGTAAAACGCTGGATGGCCACAGCGCTGTTTTGTATGTTAGCGATCGCTTTCGTTTGGCAAGGTGCATTTTTCTCGAACACCTCAGCAATGGCCGATCCTGCTGCAACCTTGATTGCATCCTCAGACACAAGCGATCGCGCCCAAGAGAAAGCTAGTAGAGATGCTGGACGAACCAAAAATTTCATTGATGATACAGCAGATAAAGTTAAAGATGCTGCTAAAAGCAATGCTAGTAAAGTTGACCAAGCAACAGACAATGGTAGCTTTATTGAGCGCAAAGCCAAGAAAGATGCCGCTACAATTCAGAAGAGAGCAAATGAAGATGCATCTCGGACTAAAGAAGCAGTAGACAACAGCAAGAATGTTGTTGAACGTACTGTTGAAAACATTAAAGATGCTTTTGGTAAATAGAGATATAGATATAGCAATCCTATTGGATTTGTAAAAATCGAAAGCTTCAAATTTCCGACTTCTTAAAGAGGTCGGAAATATTGTTGTTTGCCAGTAATTTCGGAAAATCTAAGGTTACATCAATACTATTACAGCAATTTACAGGTAGTTAAACATTATGGTAGGGTAACACAGATAGCTCTGCATCCCTATAAGGGGTTGTAGTTAATGCCTCGTTTCCAGTTGGAGACTCTTAACGAGATATATAATAAAAAAAGTTAGCTCGAATAATCAAGTAGCTTTAGATACATATTTGTCACAGTTATAAGAATTAGCGATCGTTGATAAAATTAGCTGCTGGCAACTAACAAGAGTAGAAACTATAGTTAAATATTTACTAGCAATTATGCTAGATATGTAGCTGTAAATAAAATATTTGACTTTCGTTTGTACTAACTTAGAAATGGCAAAATTGAGTAATCTGCTTAGGGAACTTCCGCAAACTACTCCTAGAAAAATTGTTTTTCTATACTGATGAAAAACAATTTTTAAGTAGCATTACTTATTGGCAAATGTGTTATAACATTAACTGATTGCAATTTAATTTGACGAATTGTTAATGGTTAACAAATTTTTCTCCATTATCAATTAAGAAGTTATACTTTCCACTACAACTTAGTAACAATGTAAGAGTTTGATTCTGTGGACAACCCGACCGTGGGAAAATCAAAATACCGAGACTCGAAGTTAGAGAGGAAAACCTTATAATATGCATCTGAGCGAAATCACCCATCCTAATCAGTTGCACGGTTTATCTGTTCGCCAACTGCAACAGATTGCCCGTCAGATTCGAGATAAGCATCTTCAAACAGTAGCAGTTAATGGTGGACACTTAGGACCAGGGTTGGGTGTTGTCGAATTAACACTAGGACTTTACCAAACACTGGACTTAGATCGGGATAAAGTGATTTGGGATGTAGGACACCAGGCTTATCCCCACAAACTGCTTACAGGACGTTACGATCACTTCCACACCCTTAGACAAAAGGATGGAGTTGCAGGTTATCTCAAGCGGGGTGAAAACAAGTTTGACCACTTTGGGGCTGGACACGCTTCTACAAGTATTTCAGCCGCATTGGGTATGGCTTTAGCGCGAGACTTGAAAGGGGAAAAATTTAAAGCCGTTGCTGTGATTGGCGATGGCGCACTCACTGGGGGTATGGCTTTAGAAGCCATCAACCATGCGGGACATATGCCGAAAACGAACCTGTTGGTTGTTCTCAATGACAACGACATGTCCATATCTCGCAACGTCGGCGCGATTCCTCGCTATCTCAACAAAATGCGTCTTAGCCAACCGGTGCAATTTATTAAAGATAATCTTGAGGAACAGTTTAAGCAAATTCCCTTTGTGGGTGAATCCCTGTCACCCGAACTTGGACGCATCAAAGAAGGTATGAAGCGTTTGGCTGTTCCAAAGGTAGGTGCAGTTTTTGAAGAACTCGGCTTTACCTACATTGGACCAGTGGATGGGCATAATCTCGAAGAATTGATTGCCACCTTCCAACAAGCACATCAGATAACGGGCCCAGTCTTGGTACACGTAGCAACAATTAAGGGCAAAGGTTATGAAATTGCTGAACTAGATCAAGTTGGCTACCATGCCCAAAGCCCCTTCAACGTCGCAACTGGCAAAGCCATTCCTTCTAATAAACCCAAACCCCCAGCTTATGCCAAAGTCTTTTCTCACACTCTGGTAAAACTTGCCGAACAAAACCCGAAAATCGTTGGCATTACTGCGGCTATGGCGACGGGGACAGGTTTAGATAAACTTCAAGCAAAACTGCCGAATCAATATATAGATGTCGGCATTGCGGAACAACACGCAATTACTCTAGCAGCAGGACTTGCAACCGAAGGAATGCGCCCCGTTGCTGCTATTTATTCCACCTTTTTACAACGCGCCTACGACCAAATAATTCATGATGTCTGCATCCAAAACCTGCCAGTATTCTTCTGCTTGGATCGGGCAGGAATTGTCGGTGCTGATGGCCCCACTCACCAAGGTATGTATGATATTGCCTATCTGCGTTGTATTCCCAACATGGTAATCATGGCACCCAAAGACGAGGCAGAACTGCAAAGCATGATAGTCACTGGTGTTGAGCATACCAGTGGACCGATCGCAATGCGCTACCCGCGTGGCAATGGCTACGGCGTTCCCTTGATGGAGGAAGGTTGGGAACCTTTGGAAATCGGCAAAGGCGAGATTCTGCGTACAGGCGATGATGTGTTAATCGTCGCTTATGGCACAATGGTCTATCCAGGAATGCAAGCCGCTGAAATTCTCAGCGAACACGGCATTGAAGCAACTGTAATTAATGCTCGTTTCGTTAAGCCGTTGGATACCGAGTTGATTTTACCTTTAGCGAAGAAAATCGGCCGTGTTGTCACCTTAGAAGAAGGCTGTGTAATGGGTGGCTTTGGTTCTGCGATCGCCGAAGCTTTACTAGATGCAGATATTCTCGTTCCTGTCAAGCGATTTGGTGTACCAGATGTATTGGTGGATCATGCTGAACCTAACGAATCTAAGACAGAACTAGGTTTAACTAGTCATCAAATAGCAGAGAGAGTGTTGCAAGCTTTCTTTAAACAGCAAGTATCTGCTGTGGTTTAGTTTACTTATCAACAGTATTATCTAAAAATAACCCCTGTTATGGGGGTTATTTTTATGAGAATATTAGCCATCGATATTTATACTCACTCTTCACAAATTGCAATAAAATTAAAGCCGATTTTTCTTTCATGACTGCTAGTTCTGGAGATCCTGAGCCTGATTATTCTTTAATTCCCAAATCCCAGATGGCGGCTTGAACTTTGTTGGGAGTTAATATCTTTAACGATAATTTGATAATTACATCGTTTGCTGTGTCTGGGGATTGAACATCAAATCTCTTATCCCATGATCGGTTAAAGCAAGAGACGCGATGAATCGCCATCTCTACAAAGGGCTAATTATTGTAGAGACAGCAATTTATCGCGTCTTTGTTATGTTTCGGAAAATACCTAAATTAGAAAGCAAACTGGGGTTTGAGTAAGTCAAAGCTGCTTTTGCTTGCGGAAAACACCAAAATGAGAAAGTAAACTGGGGTTTGAGTAAGTCAAAGCTACTTTTACTTGCGGAAAACACCAAAATGAGAAAGCAAACTGGGGTTTGAGTAAGTCAAAGCTGCTTTTGCTTGCGGAAAACACTAAAATGAGAAAGCAAAAGCTTCTTTTGAGTAAGTCAAAGCTTATTTTGAGAAAGCATTTCAGTATTTTAAGAAAGTAAACGGGCATTTTTATAAAGCAATTAGGCATTTTGATAAAGTAATCAGCAAATATACCTGACAATTAAAAATCATAGTTGTACAAATAAAGCCGCCGCTTATAAAAATTGGTAATAGAAGCTTACCGTAACTTTGCCCCAATGTTTGGAGAATCACAAAGAGTTGCATTAACTCATTAAAGCAAAGATAGCTGGCAATACGCTTGGGTTAAGGACTATCGGTAAAAAATTTTGGGTTTTCGAGACGCGATAAATCGCCGTCTTTACAAGTGTTTTGGTTTTATCTGAACTATATTGACTGATGATTTTCTGTAACTATGAATACAAACTAACTTGTGATTTGGTGAAAACTTGCACATTAGATTGCAATCAATAATTTATGCTATAAAAAACTCAATATGCATATTATCTTTAAAATTTCAATATTCTTAACTTTAAATTTATAATTTTAAATCATCCCTAGCGTAGATTAAAAATTGCAACTTCTTAAGAATTTATTTTAAATTTACGAAGAGGTTTACTAGTATTCTGCTTTGTTAAAATTGAATTGCTGCTATCAATACAAAAATGTATTTAAATAAAGTGTAATAAATTACTATATAAATCCGGCAGCATTTACTTAGTCGTCATCTTAGAACCGTGCAAATTCATCCTCACTCGAAATTTAACCATAGCCGCGATCGCCCTGAACAAGGTTTGCAAAATTTGCTTGATCGCCTTGTTAAAACAATCCAGCGCGATGAGTTAGTGCGGCAAACAACCAATCAACTCAGAGAATCGCTTCAGGTTGATCGGGTGGTGTTGTATTATTTTTACGGGCAGTGGCAAGGGCAGGTGACTTTTGAATCTTTGAGTTCTCAAGAGTTCTCAATTCTGGGTTCCACTGGCCCAGATGATTGTTTTAACAACGAGTATGCTGCTTTATACTTAAGAGGACGAGTAAAGGCGATCGCTGATATTGAATTAGAGCCAATCCAGCCTTGTCACCGAGACTTTCTCCTCAGTATGAAGGTTCGCGCCAACTTAGTTGCACCAATTGTCATACCTAGAGGATTATGGGGATTACTAGTAGCACATCACTGTCAAGGGCCTCATGATTGGTCGCCATCAGATATAGAAATGATGCAAACAGGGGCACAAACTCTCGCAACAGATCGTAATATTCTAGAGAGTTAAGTTACTGTGTATTCAAATAGCATACAGTTAAGTAGCAGAAATCCTCGCCAGCACTGATTTTTCTAGATAAGGAGAAAAAACTGTGAAATTTGGTCATACGGTCATCTGGGTAGATGATGTAGTTAAAACAGTTGAGTTTTACGAAAAAGCATTTGGTCTAGTTCGCCGTACTCTCCAGGATAAAGGACAATCTATCTGGGCGGAAATCGAAACCGGAAACACTACACTAGCTTTTTCCTCTAGTAGCGAAGCACAGAAGTTATTTCCTGGTGGCTTCCATCCGAACGATCCCACACAACCACCGCCATTAATCCAAATATCATTTATTACTCCTGATGTTGGCAGCGCTTACATGAGAGCGATCGGGGCAGGTGCAAAAACACTAGATGCTCCTAAAACCCAGCCTGGGGGACAAACAATTGCTCGTGTCCGCGATCCCAATGGTGTGCTGGTGTCGTTGGTGAGTGCCTAAGTAGCAAATTGCTTTCTATTGATCTAGATGGCTGCTTCTAGATTTGGCTTATACTGGCCATAGGAAAACAGCACTGCCTAGATATTAAAATGCTACTTATTCCTACTGTTACCCCGATTCCCCGTGTAACTGATGCAAGTGGCATTGTTAGAGTTAGCAAAACCCGCATCACTATAGATACAGTCATTACAGCTTTCCTTGAAGGGGCTACAGCAGAAGAGATCGGAGAACAGTACCCATCGCTTCACCTTTGCGATATCTATTTTGTGATTGGTTATTACTTAGAACACCAAGCCGAGGTTGATGCCTACCTTCGAGAGCGTCAAAGACTTGCCACGGAGGTTCAACAGGAAGCTGAAAAGCGTTTTAATCCTATTGGATTGCGCGATCGCCTTTTAGCAAGACGCAACCCACAAGGGTAAATTACGATGCTGCGTTTCTTGGCTGATCATCTAAAATCTGAAATTTTATGGATTCTAATGCTTTGCTGTGTGCAGCGATCGCAAATCATATTACCACCAGTCCTCAGCAACGAATTACTTTCGCCCAATTCATGGATTTGGCACTATACCATCCTGAATACGGCTACTATTCCAGCGATGCACTCAAAATTGGCTTTAAAGGTGGTGATTTTTTTACCTCTCCTAACCTCTGCGCTGACTTTGGTGAGTTACTAGCAGAACAATTTTTTCAGATGTGGGAGATTTTAGGAAAACCTGTACCCTTTTCTCTGGTAGAAATGGGAGCAGGTCAAGGACTGCTAGCTTTACATATCCTTAAATATCATCAACAGCACTACCCAGATTTTTTTACGGCGCTAGAGTACATTATTGTTGAAAAGTCCCCAACTTTAAGACAAGAACAGCAGCAACGCTTGCAAGATTTCCCTGTGCGTTGGTGTAATTTAGAGGAGATACCACCAAATGCGATCGCTGGTTGCTTTTTCTCTAACGAGTTAGTAGATGCGTTCCCCGTGCATCAATTCATCCTAGACACGGGAGAACTCCGAGAAATTTATGTAACCACAGATAGTAACGAGAAAGAAACCTGCTCATCATTTGTAGAAGTCACAGGGGAACCTTCAACGCTCCAACTAGCTGAACATTTGGATTTCCTGGGAATTGACTTGACCCAAAGTGCATATCCAGATGGCTACCGTAGTGAAATTAATTTAGCGGCTGGTGACTGGTTGAGTATAGTAGCAGACCGCTTGCAGCGCGGCTATGTGTTAACAATTGATTATGGCTACCCCGCCAGTCGTTACTATAATCCCAGGCGATCGCAGGGAACGTTACAGTGCTATTATCACCACCGTTTCCATGACAACCCTTATATTAATATTGGGCGACAAGATATCACTACCCATGTTGATTTTACAGCTTTGGAACGCTGGGGTGAAAAGTACAATTTAAAGAATGTTGGTTTTATCCAGCAGGGATTATTTTTGATGGCGTTGGGGTTAGGCGATCGTATTGCAGCCCTTTCCGAGCAAAAGCAACCTCTCTCGCGGTTACTACAGCATCGGGACGCACTACACCAACTTATAGATCCCACAGGACTCGGCGGCTTTGGAGTCTTAATTCAGAGCAAAGGTCTGGACAATACAGAAATTTCTCAACGATTAAAAGGATTGATCCTGCCAGAGTAAGCGTAAAGAAAGAAAAGTTAAAACTCTATTTAAGAATGCAGTATCAGTCTTATTTAGACTAGCATAACAGTGATTACTGTAAAGTTAAACACACTACCAAAGTAATAATTATGTCCACTCATGACCTGTTAATGCTAGCAACACTACTTACCCCCGGTCTTTTACTTTCAGTGATAATTATGTTGACTTTTGCTGCCGGTGGTTGATTGCAAGAGTTAGGAAGTAAAAAAACTGGAATTTAGGATTATATCTTAAATTTCAAATAACTACTTCCCAACTAAATTTGAATCAAACAATGCGATGTTCATAATGAGCTATGAATCTCGATGACTCGCTCTAAGCGTTGGCGCAGCCTCTCTAAGAGTTGCTATGCGAACGCTATCGGTGACGCTGTATTAAAGGAACGTAAAAAATGAAGGTGGCATTTCTGGGAACTGGACTGATGGGACTACCAATGGCTCAAAGGTTATTAGCCGCAGATATACAGCTAGTTGCCTACAATCGTACCCCAGAAAAATTAGCACCACTACAAGCAGCTGGGGCTGAAATTGCTACACATCCCCGCCACGCCATTCGTGCTGCTGAGTGCGTAATTCTCATGCTGACTAATGCCCCAGCCATTTATAATGTGTTGCTTTCAGACACTGCTTGGCAAACTCTGGAAGGACGTACGATCATCCAAATGGGAACAATTACGCCCACAGAAAGCCAAGAAATTAGAGATGCAGTTCTTGGGGGTGGTGGTGAGTACTTAGAAGCACCCGTATTAGGGAGTATCCCAGAAGCAAAAGCTGGCAAGTTAAGTGTTATGGTAGGGGCCGAGCCAGAACAATACGAACGCCACTTGAAATTACTCCAAAATTTTGGCACAGAACCTTTACTTATCGGGCCAGTGGGATCTGCGGCGGCGCTTAAATTGGCACTAAATCAACTAATAGCTTCTCTAACAACTAGCTTTGCTCTAAGTTTAGCTTTTGTCCAGCGTCAAGGTGTTGATGTCGATGTGTTTATGCAAATTTTGCGTGACAGTCCCCTCTACGCACCTACCTTTGACAAAAAGCTACAACGGATGTTAGATGGCAATTATGCCGATCCCAATTTCCCCACAAAACACTTGCTTAAAGATACGGAATTATTTATCTCAGAAGCTAAATCTCAGAATTTGGATCTCAGCAGTGTTAAAGGAGTGCGGCAAATTTTGCAAACGGCCGTAAAAATGTCATTTGCTGATGATGATTACTCATCACTATTTTCTGTCATTAAGGAATGGGGAGAAGCAATCGGGGAATAAAGAGTTTAAGCTCATCTCACGCCTGAAGTCAGTAGACTGTGGGGAAAAGGGTAAGGGTTAAAGGGTAAAACTATGAAATTTTTCTTTACCCTTTAACCTTTACTCAAGACAGTAAAAATACTATCACGCAGACACAACTGGAGACTACGACAAGGTGGACTATTTAGTTTAGATGGTATGACGATCACTGACCATTAATAGTAGTTGATTGAGGGAATGGTAGAGATTCAGGCACAGGCGAAGGCTGAGGTTCGGGTTGAGGATTGAGAAAATCTTGCCAAGCCTTAATTTGCTCTTGTGCTGCACTGTAAGCAGCACTACCGCGTGGAACCGATTTGGCAATGTCAATGCCTCTAGCAATATCAGACTGACCTTGAGTCCGTGCAATTTCTAACAATTGCTGACTCCATTGGTCAATAGCCTGATTTGCATCCATACGTAAGATGCTATTGTTTGAAACTCGATCCGCCAGTCGTATTGCCTCAACTAAGGCTTCTGGAGTGCCGGCTGCCCCTACTTCCTGGGCTTTTTTCCAGTTTTCTCTAGTGCGGATTTGCCCTTCCCACTCATTGATCGCAGCTTGTGCTTCTTGTGAAAGCGCCCTTCCCGATGAGGCAATTTGTTGAGCTGTGTTAATGGCGGCGGTGAGATTTCCACTCTGGGCCAGTTCTTGTGCTTGATCTAAGTAAGGTTGGTCTTGAATTCGCTCAATCTTTCCTACCCAAGTACGAATTTTTTTCCGTGCTTCTGGATATAATGCACGACCTTTACGAATTTCGCTGGCCTGGGCGATCGCAGCTTGCAAGGAGTTAATATCCTCGAATATTGCTATCTGTTCGGCGCGGTCTAAGTAAGGTTGGTCTTCAATTGTCTCCACTTGGGCATTCCAGCGACCTATCTCTTGCCTAGCTTCTGCGCCTCTAGGATTACTAGCAGGAATCAGCTGTACTTGAGCGATCGCAGCTGTTAAATTAGGGACTGTTCCCTGGCTAGCCAATATTCTTGCTTTTTCCAGATTCGCAACATCTTCAATTTCCAACTGCCAACGAGCAATTAGTTGCTGTGCTTCGTTATACACTGGTCTGGAAGGATCGATTTGTTGTGCTTGAGCGATCGCTGCCTCTAAACCAGAAACATTACCGATCCAAGCACTCCTTTTCGCGTCAGCTATGGCAATAAAGTCATCAGTTTCGCCTTGTAGTTTCGTACTTTCCGGTATTTGCCTAGCAATATTCAGCGCTTCATCCGCATCCTGCTTATCTAGTTTCGCCTGTGCTAATTCCAGCATTTTACGTCCAAATGCCGGAACCGCTTCCTGAGCTTGTTGGTAAAGGTAACTTTCCTGCCCAATGGACTCCGCTAACTCGATCGCTTTTAGGATCTTATCGACTACTTTGCTGTTTGCTAAACTTTCGGCTTTTCCTAACTTATCGCCATCTTCCCGTGCTGTGGCAATTATACGATTCAATTGGTCGTATTTAGTACCCGCCCAATATTGATTGTCTACGCGCAGCATTTTAGCGGATAACATGAACGCCGATTGCCAGCGCCGTTCCTTTACTTCGGCGATCGCACCGTTGTATGTGGCTTCAGCCTTTGACCAAATTGACTGCCATTTGTCAACTTGTTCATTGACTAATTTATAAGCTGCTACATCTTCGGGTATTTTCTGAGCAGTAGCGATCGCTTCCTCTAAATTCCCTGTTTGGAAACTTTGATCGGCTAGCTTCAAAATATCCCGCGACCATTCTTCGATGAAACGATCGATTTCTCCATGCAACGGGTGATTTTGTGGTAGTTGCTTCACCAGAGCGATCGCTTGCAATAGGTCGTTCACTGTTTGCTTAGAAGCCGCTAACTGAGCGCAATGTAGCCGCACAGAAGCACTAGCTAGCGGCCAGAAAATCGATGGGCAATTAGGGGCAGTTGGCAACTTTAGCAGCATCGCCATTGCCAAAAATCCTACACTGCCGGGAATCAACATTAGTAGTACTAGCCACAATGTCCAGCTTTTCATCCAGCCTGGCCATTTCCTACTACTACTGAGTTGGGCAGTTTCTTCTGAATGACTCTTTATAGATGATCCTTTCGTATGGTTTTTTTTTCGCCGCTTCACTGACTTGGAGGTAGAACCAGTAGCTGGGACATCAAATGGCTGAGTTTCACCGAATTGTTCTGTTCGGGATAATCTTTTGTTTTGATCTGGCTCTCTTCCACTGGCTGAAGACCAACTGTCTGGAATATCCCGCTCTGTCATCTCTCACACCAAAATAATTGAATAGCGCTCTGTTTTAGGTTGATAATTCCATTGTTGACATAGTAACTTTCTCATCATTAAAAAGCTACTTTTTTGATTATCTCTCTCCACAGAGTACCATTATCAATCTCAAAAATCAGTGCTATTTTATACTTTATCCTCAAATAGCAGATTCGGCTTGCAAATCGGAAATTAGTTGAGCTAACTGATCGCTACTTGCCTGGTAGACGTTGCCGCAAAAGTCGCAAGTTGCTTCAGCACCATCATCTTTAAGAATCATATCTTGTAGTTCAGCTTCTCCCAAAATCTTCAGTGCCCCCAAAACGCGATCAAAAGAGCAACCACAGTGGAAGCGCAACATTTGGCGTTCGGAAAAGATTTCCAACCCCATATCTCCCAATAAGTCACCAAAAATTTCAGGTAACGTCTTGCCAGCTTGCAATAATGGCGTAAATCCTGCTAGACCAGCTACCCGTGATTCCAATGTTTCTACTAAGGCTTCGTCTCTGGCGGCTTTGGGCAATATTTGTACCAATAATCCTCCAGCAGCAGTTACTCCGCCTGCTCCCACGAACACACCTAAAACTAAAGCCGAAGGTGTTTGTTCGGAATTCACGAGATAATGAGCTACATCATCACCAATTTCGCCAGAAACTAGTTCTACTGTACTAGAGTAAGGATAACCATAACCGATATCTCGCACAACGTAGAGGTAGCCGCTACCCACAGCACCACCAACATCTAATTTACCTTTGGCGTTGGGAGGCAATTCTATAGATGGATTCCCGACATATCCACGTACCGTACCATCTAAGCCTGCATCTACCAATATGCCACCCAAAGGCCCATCGCCCTTAACGCGGACATTCACCCTCGATCCAGTTCGCTTCATACTAGAAGCCATTAACAAGCCCGCCGTCATAGTCCTACCTAGTGCTGCCGTTGCCACATAAGAAAGCTTGTGGCGCCCCCGTGCTTCTTCTGTTAAACGTGTGGTGATCGCACCTACGGCACGAATTCCACCTTCGGCTGCTGTTGCACGAATTAACTGATCCGCCATGAATAACCTTACATTTCTTAACAAGTTCGCTTTTTCTATTCTAAGTTCTCTGCTGCGAGAAAAGTCACCTAGTCATAATCAGTGATTATATTTGCAATATTAGAAATAGCGATGTCTTAATCTTTAGGTAATTCGAGAAAAATGCTGGGTAATTTTCAACAAAGCCAACTGCGGATCGAAATCGAAGCATCAACAGATGCAATTCGTGACAGTCTGCTGCATCCCGTGCAACTAAAAAAATGGCTTTTAGGACAACGTTTTGCGCCAGGAATGCCAGAAGAACTGATTCCCGGATTCCAGTTTACAACCTGGACTGGACCAGTCGCGATTCATCATCAAGTAAACGTTGTCAAATCCAACTGCCTCCGCTTAGTACTAAGCGGAGGGATTGATGGGTTCCACGAATGGTACTGGGGAGAAGGTTGGGTACAGTCCCGCTTGGAAGGAATTTCAATTTTGCCCTTAAATTTGGGTCAAACACTCAGCTTGTTGAGCTTGCGTCAGTTTTTAGCAACTCAAGAACGTTGAATCGACTGAACCGGAAAAGGAGATTTTCCTTGTCTCTATAGCTAGCCCTTTCAAGGTAACTCGAAAAATCTCTTTTTTCTTCTTGCGCCACGGACACTTTGCTCAATTAGGGAAACCCGCTTATGCAAGTGTCCTCCTCTGTTCCTCTGCGGTTTCAAAATAATTTATTTAACGACTCCAAACGCTGAGGACACAGAATTGCATAGGTTAAAATTCTTAAACTCTTATGCACTGTGTTGCCCACTTTTTAGACTCATGGGAATTAGTTCTCCCTTGACCACTTTATAGCGGGTATCAGAACCATCATATTTCAAGTATTCTTTAAAAATTAGTTTTGGGGCGGTTATAGCCATTGCTTCCCCTTGCAAATCTTTACCTTGGTTTTACGACTAACACTGAACAATTAGCCTCTTCTACAACTTGACTGCTAACAGAACCCTGAACAATTCGTTTCATCCCCATCAACCCCCGACTGCCAATTATGATCAAGTCAGTTTTATAAATATTGGCAAGACGAATAATCTCTTCAGCGGGATCGCCAGTTACTAACTCTAACTCACTTTTGACTGATAACTTTTCCTGATATAATTGCAGTTGCTTTTCAATATGAAAATAAGACAATGTTGGGGACTCTGGCTGAGGGCGATCAGCAGGTAGTTCCATTTCTGACTCTGGTGTGAGAAACACATGACAAAGAATAACCTTGGCGTCTTTTGAAAACACTAAATTATCTAAAGCTTGAATTACTCGTTCTGAAATATCCGAACCGTCCAGAGCTACCAAAACACTATTTAGCACTGCTCTTGTCTCCTAAAGAGTAGACCCCTTACATACATAAGTATCTAGCAAAATTAGTCGGCAGTGACACGAAACTAATTTTTTATCTGACAACTTACAGCTATTTTCAGGTAAATAGCTGTAAGTTTATATATTTAAGGCTACGCCATAGGTCAGTGAGTTTTATGCCACTTTCATGTGAAGAGGTTGTAGCAACTTTTCTGGAGAATGAAACTTTTCACGAGTTTCTGGGAGAGGAAAACCCTCTCCCAGAAACTCGTGTCTGTTTACAATACCCGACTTGTGGACGCTTAAAGGGTGACTCAAGGTAGTCCCGATGAAACAAGTTTCACAGCCATGCATGAAAATGTTCTAGGAATTGGGATTTTTACTCAGCACTGGCTTATCAGAAAAAATTAAGCATTCCAAATCACTCTTCTTGCTGAATTCGGCGTCGGACTGAATCAGCATGGGAAGGTAAACCTTCTGCTGTTGCTAGCACATCAATAGCACCAGCCACATTTTGCAGTGCGGTTTGGGAGTATTGAATAATACTGGAGTGTTTGAGAAAAGTTTCAACACCCAATGCCGAAGCATAGCGGGCAGCACCAGAAGTTGGCAAGGTATGATTAGGACCTGCCAAATAGTCTCCTACAGCTTCTGGTGTTGAGTAACCCAAAAAGATAGCCCCAGCGTGGCGAATCTGTGGTAAGAGTGCCCAAGGGTCTTTGACTTCTAATTCCAGATGTTCGGGGGCAAATTCATTTGAGAGTTCTGCTGCTGCTTGGAGCGATTCCACAACGATAATCAAGCCGTAGTGAGCGATCGCTTTTTCTGTGTCTATTCGCCGTGGGTGATCGACTAGCTGTCTTTCCAAGGCTAATTGTACGTTTTTTGCCAAAGCAGCATCTGTGGTCAGCAAAATGGCTGCCGCCATTGGGTCGTGTTCGGCTTGGGCTAGCAAGTCAGCAGCTACATGAACCGGATTTGCGGTTTCATCGGCAATCACCAGCACTTCGCTGGGGCCTGCCAAAGAATCAATACCGACAGTGCCGTAGACAAGTTTTTTCGCTAAGGTGACATAAATGTTACCAGGCCCAGTAATCACATTCACTTTCGGAATCGTTTCTGTACCATAAGCTAAAGCGGCGATCGCTTGTGCGCCCCCAATACGATAAATTTCTTGCACCCCTGCTTCTTGGGCAGCTACCAAGACTGCTGGGTTAATAGCACCCCCTGGGCCTGGTGGTGTTACCATTACCACGTGCGGTACAGCAGCAACATGAGCCGGAATTGCATTCATCAGCACTGTACTGGGATAGGCAGCACGGCCACCAGGCACATACAACCCGGCTCGGTCTACAGGGGTGTAGCGTTTGCCCAGTACTACTTCATCGTCACCAAAGTGTACCCAGCTTTTTGGTACTCGCTGACGATGAAACGCTTCAATTTGGCGGCAAGCTAGCCGAACTGCACTCAACAACTCCTTTGATACCTGCTGATAGGCTGCATCCAGTTCCGAGCCTGTAACTCGGAGTTCTTCTGCTTTCAGGGTTTGTTTGTCAAATTCGTCCGTGTAATGCAATACAGCTTTGTCGCCTTGGCGCTTCACTGCTTGCAAAATTTCCCGCACCGTTGCTTCTTTGTGAAGTACCTGTTCGTCATGGGTGCGATCGCAGATCCGTTGTAGTTCTGCTCTAACGTCTGCCTGCTGAGTAATAATTCGCAGCATGGAGTAAGGACAATGCCAAAATTATAATATTGCCACCTGAGATTTAGTATTGCTCTTGACCCACTGGGGTGTGCAAGCTGACTCTAATTCTCTTCTCTAGCTTAACCTGGATTTTTTTGATACTCTCAAGGCTACCAGCGTATAGTTTGCTTGAGAAGGCGACTTAATTGCTCAATCCGACAAGCCTTGACTGGCCAGCGGCTGGAAGCAGGTGTGCCATTTCCCACTTTCCTTACACCCTTTCCTCAATCCTTGGGGGGTGCAGATGGTATGTTTACACATCCAATCCCGTGAATTTACAGGGGTTAGGGTTTGAGTATAATTTTTACTTATTTCCCTAACTTTTACTAGTTAATGTGTGTACAGGCACGATATATCGGCTCTATACTTGAGAACCTCTGAGATTTAGCTCTTTATAGTTCCTGCCTCTAAATAATACATCTGGTTTACGGACAAATTATATTTATTGGCAATCACATTGCTTAATCAGGTTGTGATGAGTTAGGGTGACATTTATTTAGATGTATTTTATTTTAACGCATTTCCTAAATTGACGAAATACTGAATTGGCGAGTAGAGACTATGGAACTAATAATATTGACGATCTTCATTCATACCCAATACCTAATCCCATAATTTTTTTAGGAAATTATAACATTGGCAATTTGGATGCTATATTAGTAAGTCTAGTAGTGTGTGTACATAATTAATAATCGTATTTTTGGAATTGACTGTGGCGAATACAAAGTCTGCTCTTAAGCGTGCCCAAATCGCAGAACGTAACCGACTGCGTAATAAATCTTACAAATCAGCAGTCAAGACGCTGATGAAAAAATACCTCAATGCTGTAGCTGCTTATACAGCTAATCCTACCCCAGAATTAAAACAAGAAGCACAGGCTCGGTTATCCGAGGCTTACGGCAAAATTGATAAAGCGATCAAACGAGGTGTTCTTCACCCAAACAATGGGGCAAGGAAAAAATCAAGATTGGCTCACAGACTAAAGCCCCTCACACAAACAGCTGAGTAGTCATTGGTAATTTGTCCTTAGTCATTGGTAACGAAACAAACGACAAATGACGAAGGACAAACAACAAAGGACAAAAGATGCAACTAATAGACACGCATGTACATCTCAACTTTGATAGTTTTCAGCCGGATTTAGCCATAGTGCGATCGCGGTGGCAAGAAGCGGGTGTAGTGCGTTTAGTGCATTCCTGTGTTCACCCGGAGGAGTTTTCCAGTATTCAATCCATAGCCCAAGAGTTTCCCGAAATTAGTTTTGCTGTAGGATTACATCCTTTAGATGCTGATAAATGGAATAGCGAGACAGCCGAGAAAATCAAAACTTTAGCGAGTTCTGACTCGAATGTAGTAGCAATTGGGGAAATGGGGCTGGATTTTTACAAAGCTGATAACTATGAGCAACAGTACATGGTGTTCGAGTCCCAGTTGGCGATCGCATCTGAACTAAACTTACCAGTGATTATCCACTGCCGTGATGCTGCGGTGGCAACCAAAGAAGTGTTGCAAAAGTGGCGGCAACTCAAAGGAGAAAGAGTGCGGGGTGTAATGCATTGCTGGGGAGGAACGCCAGAAGAAACTCAATGGTTTCTCGATTTAGGCTTCTATATCAGCTTTAGCGGTACAGTAACGTTTAAAAATGCCAAAGCAATCCAATCCTCAGCTGCAATGGTAAGTAGCGATCGCCTCCTGATTGAAACAGATTGCCCATTTCTCGCTCCAGTTCCGAAACGGGGCGAGAGGCGCAACGAGCCTGCGTACGTACTTTATGTAGCCGAGCAAATAGCTAAACTGCGTCAGGAAACGGTAGAGGCGATCGCCCATCAAACCACCCAAAATGCCTGTGAATTATTTGGGTTGTCAATATCAAATCTGTTCTAGTACCTTTTGTGAAGTTGTGTAAAAAAAAATAAATCTATAGGGGGACAAAAATATGCTAGTATTATTCCCTCAAAAACATTTTGCTTGCGCCATAATGATAAAAGAAGGAGCATAAAACTTCTCATCTTAATCTTCCATGCTGTTATAGCTTGGCCATCCTCAAAATCTCTACAAGCGGATGCTCTTCACACATGACTAACTGTGCCAAACTAAATTGAGCTAGACTTTTGCACAACATCGGTTTACTTTGTATTAGAACCTATTCAAAATCGTTAAACAAAAATTGCCTTGTGAGTACAATCCAGCAAAATGAAGTGATTCTGATTCAAAATCGACAAGGTGCGGATCATTCCCTCAATCTTAGGATATCTAAAATATCACTGAGAGTATAAACCAGCGGGGTGGATTTAAAACACACTGTGTGGAGCTGCGTCAGCGAATTAACGCGCTTTTTGGAGGGGAAGTGAAGCAAGTAAATCAAATTCAGGAATATTTTAACTGGATATTCTATTTGAAATGGGCATTGGGGAGCCAAGGCGTTGGGCAGCTCTGCCGAATTTTCTCCCTGATCTTAAGCAAGCTATGCGTAGCGTCTCTGACAGGAGAAGCTACTAGCTCCATTGGGCATGAGATGCAAAGGAAAAAGATTTTCAGCAACTTTTCCCTTGCTTTCATAATACCCATTACTTAGTCCCTTCTTATGGGCAACTTTCCTTGTAAAAATTGCTCATTCCAGCCAAATTTAATCGCTGCTTTTGCCGACAGATGTAAATCACAAGTGTGTAAGAAAAAGTTCCCAAACAGCCAAGGACACTGGCTAGCAATGGGAAGCGTCAAACAGCAGTGTCCAAGGGAAAATTTAACCAGGTTAACAAAGGTAGAGGCATGACTAAAGAAACATATATGGAACCCGCCTTTCTGTTACCCGACTTGATTGAAATCCAGCGGTCAAGCTTTCGCTGGTTTTTGGAAGAAGGGCTGATAGAAGAACTTAACTCCTTTAGTCCTATTACAGATTATACGGGCAAATTAGAACTGCACTTTTTGGGTCATAACTACAAACTCAAGGAGCCAAAGTACAGCGTTGAAGAAGCCAAACGGCGGGATAGTACTTATGCCGTTCAAATGTATGTTCCCACACGGTTGATTAATAAGGAAACCGGGGAAATCAAAGAGCAAGAGGTATTCATTGGCGATTTGCCTTTGATGACCGATCGCGGCACATTTATTATTAACGGAGCCGAGCGGGTAATTGTCAATCAAATCGTGCGATCGCCAGGCGTTTATTACAAATCAGAAATCGACAAAAACGGGCGACGTACTTATTCGGCTAGCTTAATTCCTAACCGAGGAGCATGGCTGAAATTTGAAACAGACCGTAACGATTTGGTGTGGGTACGCATCGACAAAACCCGCAAACTGTCAGCACAAGTACTTTTAAAGGCTTTAGGGTTATCAGATAACGAAATCTTTGACGCCTTACGCCACCCAGAGTATTTCCAAAAAACCATTGAAAAAGAAGGGCAATTCTCTGAGGAAGAAGCGCTGATGGAGTTATATCGCAAACTCCGTCCTGGTGAACCACCCACAGTCTTAGGTGGACAACAACTCCTAGATTCTCGTTTCTTTGACCCGAAACGTTATGACCTTGGTCGCGTTGGACGGTACAAACTCAACAAGAAATTGCGCCTTTCTGTCCCAGACACCATGCGCGTGTTGACTCCTGGCGATATCTTGGCAGCCGTAGATTACCTGATCAACCTAGAATATGATATCGGTAATATCGATGACATTGACCACTTAGGCAACCGTCGAGTGAGAAGCGTCGGTGAATTGCTGCAAAACCAAGTGCGGGTGGGCTTAAACCGTTTGGAGAGAATCATTCGGGAACGGATGACTGTATCCGATGCCGAAGTGCTAACTCCCGCTTCCTTGGTGAACCCCAAACCATTGGTAGCAGCAATTAAAGAATTCTTTGGTTCTAGCCAATTAAGTCAGTTCATGGATCAAACCAATCCTCTAGCAGAACTGACCCATAAACGCCGTCTAAGTGCCCTTGGTCCCGGTGGTTTAACCCGCGAACGCGCTGGATTTGCCGTGCGGGATATTCACCCTAGTCACTATGGACGCATTTGCCCCATTGAGACACCAGAAGGCCCCAACGCCGGATTGATTGGCTCCCTAGCAACCCATGCGCGGGTTAACCTATATGGGTTCTTAGAAACACCATTTAGACCTGTAGAAAATGGGCGAGTCAGATTTGATCTGCCTCCAGCCTACATGACAGCCGATGAAGAAGACGATCTACGGGTTGCTCCGGGAGATATTCCCGTAGATGAAAGCGGGCACATTATTGGGCCACTAGTGCCAGTCCGTTATCGTCAAGAATTTTCCACCACAACACCAGAACAGGTGGACTACGTAGCAGTATCTCCCGTACAGATTGTGTCGGTAGCAACCAGCATGATTCCTTTCTTGGAGCATGATGACGCTAACCGAGCGCTGATGGGATCGAACATGCAAAGGCAAGCAGTACCCCTGCTCAAGCCAGAACGTCCTCTGGTGGGTACTGGTTTGGAAGCCCAAGGTGCAAGAGACTCTGGGATGGTGATTGTATCGCGTACTGATGGCGATGTCACTTATGTGGATGCTACGGAAATTCGCGTTCGTCCTAAAGCTAATACCCAAGAAATTAAGTACACCCTTTCCAAGTACCAACGCTCAAACCAAGACACCTGTTTAAATCAGAAACCTCTCGTCCGCATTGGTGAACGGGTTGTTGCTGGTCAGGTATTGGCTGATGGCTCCTCCACCGAAGGCGGTGAATTGGCGCTAGGACAAAATATCGTCGTTGCCTATATGCCTTGGGAAGGCTACAACTACGAAGACGCGATTTTAATCTCTGAAAGACTGGTGCAGGATGATGTCTACACCTCAATTCACATTGAAAAATATGAAATTGAAGCTAGACAAACCAAATTGGGACCAGAAGAAATTACTAGAGAAATTCCCAACGTCGGGGAAGATGCCTTGCGTCAGTTGGATGAACAGGGAATCATTCGCATTGGGGCATGGGTAGAAGCTGGTGATATCTTGGTAGGAAAAGTTACACCCAAGGGTGAATCTGACCAACCGCCAGAAGAAAAACTCTTACGTGCAATTTTTGGTGAGAAAGCACGGGATGTGCGAGACAATTCTCTGCGAGTACCAAACGGTGAAAAAGGCCGCGTAGTTGATGTGCGCTTGTTTACTCGTGAACAAGGCGATGAACTGCCACCAGGAGCCAATATGGTAGTCCGGGTGTATGTCGCTCAAAAACGCAAAATCCAAGTTGGCGACAAAATGGCAGGACGCCACGGTAATAAAGGGATTATTTCCCGGATATTACCAGCGGAAGATATGCCTTATTTGCCCGATGGTTCACCAGTGGACATTGTACTTAACCCCTTGGGCGTACCCAGCCGGATGAACGTCGGACAAGTATTTGAGTGCCTCTTGGGTTGGGCTGGTCAAACCTTGGGAGTGCGATTTAAAATTACTCCCTTTGATGAAATGTACGGGGAAGAGTCATCTCGCCGAATCGTGCATGGCAAATTGCAAGAAGCACGAGACGAAACAGGGAAAGATTGGGTATATAACCCAGATAACCCAGGCAAAATCATGGTGTATGACGGTCGTACAGGCGAACCCTTTGACCGAGCAATTACCATCGGTGTGGCTTACATGCTGAAGCTGGTGCATTTGGTGGATGATAAGATCCACGCCCGTTCCACAGGCCCATACTCACTGGTGACTCAGCAACCCTTGGGTGGTAAAGCACAACAAGGTGGTCAGAGGTTTGGAGAAATGGAAGTGTGGGCATTGGAAGCCTTTGGTGCAGCTTACACCTTACAGGAATTGCTCACAGTTAAATCTGACGATATGCAAGGACGGAATGAAGCGTTAAATGCGATCGTTAAAGGTAAGGCAATTCCTCGACCTGGAACTCCAGAATCCTTTAAGGTGCTAATGCGCGAGTTGCAATCATTGGGGTTAGATATTGCCGTACACAAGGTAGAAACCCAAACAGACGGCAGTTCCCTGGATGTAGAAGTCGATTTGATGGCAGACCAATCAGCCCGTCGTACACCTCCTCGACCAACATACGAATCTCTTTCCCGCGAATCGTTGGAAGAAGACGAATAAGGAGTGCTGAGTGCTGAGTGCTGAGTGCTGAGTATTAAAAAACTCAGTAATTGGCATTTAGCACTTGGATATTTCTTAATTCAAACCTTAAAACTAAATATACTCAAAACTCATAACTCGAAACTCAGCACTTAAGTATGAGACCTGCCCAAACTAATCAGTTTGACTACGTAAAAATCGGCTTGGCTTCCCCGGAACGTATTCGCCAATGGGGCGAGAGAACATTGCCTAATGGTCAAGTAGTCGGTGAAGTTACCAAGCCAGAAACGATTAACTACCGAACTCTCAAGCCAGAAATGGATGGCTTGTTTTGTGAGCGCATTTTTGGTCCCGCGAAAGATTGGGAATGCCATTGTGGCAAGTATAAAAGAGTTCGTCACAGAGGTATTGTTTGTGAGCGTTGTGGGGTAGAAGTCACTGAGTCACGGGTGCGTCGTCACCGCATGGGCTATATTAAACTCGCCGCACCAGTAGCTCACGTTTGGTATCTCAAGGGTATCCCTAGCTATATTTCCATTTTGTTGGATATGCCCTTGCGGGATGTCGAGCAGATTGTCTATTTCAACTCTTATGTTGTCCTGAGTCCAGGTAATGCCGAAACTTTAACTTACAAACAGCTACTGAGCGAAGACCAGTGGTTGGAAATAGAAGACCAAATTTATAGCGAAGATTCTGTTCTGCAAGGCGTAGAGGTAGGTATTGGGGCTGAAGCGCTATTGCGTTTGCTTGCCGATATTAATTTGGAACAAGAAGCGGAAAGCCTACGCGAAGAAATTGGCAACGCCAAGGGACAAAAGAGAGCCAAGCTAATTAAGCGACTGCGGGTAATTGACAATTTCATCGCTACTGGTTCCAAACCAGAGTGGATGGTAATGGCAGTTATTCCTGTGATTCCGCCCGACTTGCGCCCAATGGTGCAACTAGATGGCGGACGGTTTGCTACCAGCGATTTGAATGATTTGTATCGGCGGGTAATTAACCGCAACAATCGTTTGGCACGCTTGCAAGAAATTTTGGCACCAGAGATTATTGTGCGGAACGAAAAGCGGATGCTGCAAGAAGCAGTAGATGCTTTGATTGACAATGGTCGTCGGGGACGCACTGTAGTAGGGGCAAATAATCGACCCCTGAAATCTTTGTCCGACATTATTGAGGGTAAGCAAGGACGTTTCCGACAAAACTTGTTGGGTAAACGAGTTGACTACTCTGGACGTTCGGTTATTGTGGTCGGGCCAAAGCTGAAAATTCACCAGTGCGGTTTGCCTAGAGAAATGGCGATTGAGCTATTTCAGCCATTTGTGATTAACCGCCTGATTCGTAGCGGCATGGTAAATAACATCAAAGCTGCGAAAAAGCTGATATCCCGTAATGATCCCAGTGTCTGGGATGTGCTGGAAGAGGTGATTGAAGGACACCCTGTAATGCTAAACCGGGCACCAACATTGCACCGCTTGGGTATTCAGTCTTTTGAACCAATTTTAGTAGAAGGTAGAGCGATTCAACTGCATCCTCTGGTGTGTCCAGCCTTTAACGCCGACTTTGACGGCGACCAAATGGCGGTACACGTTCCTCTTTCTTTAGAAAGTCAGGCTGAAGCGCGGTTGTTAATGTTGGCTTCTAACAATATTTTGTCACCAGCCACAGGTAGACCGATCATCACGCCTAGCCAAGATATGGTATTGGGAGCCTATTATTTAACAGCAGAAAATCCCGATGCGACAAAAGGGGCAGGAAATTACTTTTCTTCGCTAGAGGATGTAATTATGGCTTTCCAGCAAGATCAAATTGACTTGCACGCCTACATCTATGTGCGGTTTGACGGTGAAATAGAATCAGACCAATCGGATACAGAACCCGTGAAAGTGACGGAAAACGAGGATGGTACGCGCACATTACTCTATAAGTTCCGTCGAGTTAGACAAGACGCTAAAGGCAATGTAATTTCCCAGTATATATACACAACTCCTGGTCGTGTTATTTACAACAATGCCATTCAGGAAGCACTTGCAAGCTAAAAGTGAGGAGTGAAAAGTTAAGAGTTAGGAGTTATTAATTACAAACTCCTAACTCCTAACTCCTAACTCCTAATTATTAATTTAGGACTAATGACTAATGACTAACGAAAAAATGATTTTTCGCAATCGCGTAGTTAACAAAAGTCAACTGCAAAAATTAATTTCTTGGGCGTTTACGCATTATGGTACGGCGCGAACCGCAGTGATGGCGGACAAACTGAAAGATTTGGGATTTCGCTACGCTACCAAAGCAGGGGTTTCCATCAGTGTAGATGACTTGATGATACCACCAACTAAGCGATTGCTCTTAGAAGCAGCTGAGGAAGAAATTCGCGCTACTGAAACCCGTTATCAACGGGGAGAAATTACTGAAGTAGAACGCTTCCAAAAGGTAATCGATACTTGGAATGGTACTAGTGAAGCCTTGAAAGATGAAGTAGTCGTTCACTTTAAGAAAACTAATCCCCTGAACTCCGTATACATGATGGCATTCTCCGGGGCACGGGGTAACATCTCTCAAGTGCGGCAATTGGTGGGAATGCGGGGATTGATGGCAGATCCTCAAGGGGAAATTATCGATTTGCCGATCAAAACCAACTTCCGTGAAGGGCTCACTGTAACGGAATACATTATTTCGTCTTACGGGGCCAGAAAAGGATTGGTGGATACTGCCTTGCGGACGGCTGACTCTGGTTATCTCACCCGCCGTTTGGTAGATGTATCCCAGGATGTAATTATTCGGGAATTTGACTGCGGCACCACTAGAGGTCTGGCGATTCAACCAATGACAGAAGGTGCCAAAACCTTGATTCCTCTGGGAACCCGCTTGATGGGACGGGTAATTGGCGAAGATGTCATGCATCCGGTAACAAAAGAAGTGATTGCAGCACGTAATACCCCAATTTCTGAGGATTTGGCGAAGAAAATTGAAAAATCTGGGGTGGGAGAAGTTGTGGTGCGATCGCCACTCACTTGTGAAGCCGCGCGTTCTGTCTGTCAACACTGCTACGGCTGGAGTTTAGCCCACGCCAAGATGGTAGATTTGGGCGAAGCTGTGGGGATTATTGCCGCCCAAAGTATCGGCGAACCTGGTACTCAGCTAACAATGCGGACATTCCACACAGGTGGGGTGTTTACCGGAGAAGTGGCACAACAAGTTCGTTCTAAAATTGATGGAACTGTCAAGCTTCCCCGCAAACTGAAGACCAGAACATATCGTACCCGCCACGGGGAAGATGCCCTTTATGTTGAGGCTAATGGCATCATGCTTTTGGAGCCAGCAAAAGTAGGTGATGTTACTCCGGAGAACCAAGAGGTTCATCTTACCCAAGGTTCAACACTATATGTATTTGATGGAAATAAGGTAAAACAAGGTCAGTTGTTGGCAGAAGTTGCCCTTGGTGGACGCACAACTCGGACTAATACAGAAAAAGCAGTTAAAGATGTCGCCTCTGATTTAGCAGGGGAAGTGCAATTTGCCGAAGTTGTTCCAGAACAAAAAACTGACCGTCAAGGTAATACCACAACCACAGCCGCACGCGGTGGCTTGATTTGGATTTTGTCTGGGGAAGTTTACAACTTGCCGCCTGGTGCAGAATTAGTAGTGAAAAATGGTGATGCGATCGCTTCTAATGGAGTTTTGGCAGAAACCAAGTTAACTAGTTTGCACGGCGGTGTGGTGCGCTTACCAGAAGCTACCCCAGGTAAGAGTACTAGGGAAATTGAAATTATCACCGCTTCTGTGGTCTTAGACCAAGCAACGGTGACAGTCCAAAGTTCCCAAGGTCGCAATAACTACTTAGTTTCTACTGGCAACAACCAAGTATTTAACCTCCGAGCTACACCGGGCACAAAAGTGCAAAATGGTCAAGTGGTAGCTGAGTTAATCGATGATCGCTATCGCACAACCACTGGTGGATTCCTGAAATTTGCAGGTGTCGAAGTCCAGAAAAAAGGCAAAGCCAAGCTGGGTTATGAAGTCGTGCAGGGCGGTACACTGTTGTGGATTCCCGAAGAAAGCCACGAAGTTAATAAAGATATCTCTTTACTGTTGGTAGAGGACGGTCAGTTTGTCGAAGCTGGCACTGAAGTGGTGAAAGATATCTTCTGCCAAAACAGTGGTGTAGTAGAAGTGACCCAGAAAAACGACATCCTCCGGGAAGTAGTCGTGAAGCCAGGGGAACTACTGATGGTGGACGATCCCGAATCAGTTATCGGGCGAGATAACACCTTCATCCAACCAGGTGAAGAATTCCAAGGTAATGTCGCCACAGAATTGCGTTATATCCAGTATGTAGAGACACCAGAGGGGCCCGCCCTGTTGAGCCGTCCAGTAGTTGAGTTTGCCGTCCCTGATAATCCAGATGTGCCATCAACTACATCTGTAAGTCAACAAACCGGGCGATCGATCCAATTAAGAGCGGTGCAGCGACTGCCTTATAAAGATTCAGAACGCGTCAAATCTGTTGAAGGCGTAGAACTGCTGCGAACCCAGCTAGTGCTAGAAATTGAGCAAGAAGGGGAACAAGACCATAATGCTTCACCCCTGGCAGCAGATATTGAATTAGTAGAGGATACTGAAGACCCAGAAGTTCAACGTTTACAACTAGTGATTTTGGAATCCTTGGTAATTCGTCGAGACATTACCGCTGATGCCACCCAAGGTAGTACCCAGACGACACTTGAGGTACACGATGGGCTAACCATCGCCCCAGGTTCTGTAGTCGCACGTACCCAAATCTTGTGTAAAGAAGGTGGGGAAGTACGAGGTGTTAAAAAAGGAACCGAAAACGTGCGTCGCTGTTTGGTGTTGCGCGACGCTGACAGACTTCCCATTAATACTAGTACTCAGCCAAAGGTAAAAGTGGGTGACTTATTAGTAGAAGGTACAGAAGTTGCTCCTGGAGTTTTTGCCCCAGAATCAGGGCAAGTAGTCGATATTAAAAGTGTCGCTGCTGCATCTGGTGAAGAATCAGCTTTGAGTAGTAAAAACTACGTTATTACTACCCGTATCGGTCGCCCTTATCGAGTCAGCCCTGGTGCTGTGTTGCAGATAGAAGACGGCGATTTAGTACAACGGGGTGATAACTTGGTGTTGCTAGTGTTTGAACGCGCCAAAACCGGAGATATCATTCAAGGTTTGCCCCGGATTGAGGAACTGCTGGAAGCTCGTAAACCGAAAGAAGCGTGCATCTTATGTCGGCGAGGCGGAGAAGTTAAGGTAGTTTACGGTGATGGTGATGAAGCGATCGCCATCAAGGTCGTAGAATCCAATGGGGTGGTGACAGATTATCCTCTGGGACCAGGACAAAATTTGATTGTGCCAGATGGCTCGACAGTATTAGCAGGACAACCGTTAACTGATGGGCCATCCAATCCCCATGAAATTTTGGAAATCTTCTTTAGCTTGGGTTCCGAAGATGGCATCTATGCTTGTGCTAGCCTTGCCTTACAGAAGGTACAAACCTTCTTAGTGAATGAAGTGCAAATGGTGTACCAGTCTCAAGGGATTGATATTTCCGATAAGCACATTGAAGTGATTGTTCGCCAGATGACCAACAAAGTCAGGATTGATGATGGTGGTGACACCACAATGCTTCCCGGCGAATTGGTGGAACTGCGTCAAGTTGAGCAGGTGAACGAAGCTATGGCAATTACAGGCGGTGCTAGGGCACAGTATACCCCAGTATTATTGGGGATCACTAAAGCATCGTTGAACACCGACAGCTTTATTTCCGCCGCTTCCTTCCAAGAGACAACACGGGTACTCACCGAAGCAGCTATCGAAGGCAAATCTGACTGGCTGCGCGGATTAAAAGAAAACGTGATTATCGGGCGATTGATTCCGGCAGGTACTGGATACAATACCTATGAAGAACCAGGAGCGATCGATGACTATGCTGCTGAAATTACCAGTAGCGTGTTAGATGAAGTTGACGATCCCCTAGATATGGTCTTAGACGATCGCACAGCTCGCACCTATAATTTAGATTCTCCTACTCTTGGGGAATCTGGCTTTGGCAGCAGACGTGCAGAAAGGTCAATTCTAGATGAAGAAGATGAACTAATTGCTGACGAAGTAGTAGATGACGACGATTACGAGGAAGAAGAGGAAGACGACGAAGATGATTTCGACGACGAATAGAAACTTGATATTTCGCGTCTAAAAAGGAAAAGGGAAAAGGTAATATCCAGTCTGCTCAATTACCAATAACCAAAATACCTGACTCGTGCTAGCGTGCCCCTTGCAAAGGGGCGCGCTAGTTTCAGTTTTACCCCTAGCGAGCAAGTGTCGTCATATTCAATTAAAATAAGCGATCGCAATCAGTATATTGAAATTTTCTACTTTACAGCGCTGCAAACTTTTTAGGTGCAATTTATCTAGCTGCTTCTATCATTTGGCTTAATTGATGACACGCCCTAGTAATCACTGGTACATAACCATCTGATTCTAGTAACTTTATTCATGAATTTAAAATTATAAAAACTGTCGAGCGATCGCTGGTTCTATATTAAGTCCAAGGTAACTTATTTGACTGTGATATTTCTGGCTTCAGATAATTTTGATGCTGTCTGCTGGAACCGTTCAGGAAGTATACGAAGTTAACAATGTTTGAGGCACTATCAAGCCCATAAATTTGAGAAAATAAGGCTAAAGAATTCAATTAAATTGTGTTTGTAACCCTCATTTGATCGTTACTCCCTGAACAATTACGTTTCAAGTCTAGAGTATTACTCTAAGAAATTTGGTTTGGGAGTAGTAACACCATTACGACCGACTGCGGGTATTTCCAAGAGCTCATCTGTAGCAGTAGGAGTCCCATTAGTATTACCACTGGAAGTCACTGAGCTTTGATTGCCAGGATGTCCATTAGGGATGAACAATTGCGGATGATCAAAGGGTGCTTGTTCAAGGAGGACTCGCTGATCGGTTAGTCCGTTTCTTAAGAAAGCGACCAAATCAGCTTTTTTAGCATCGGTTAAGTTCAACACTCCTGCACCAGGCCCACCGTCGTCACCTCGACCACGATTGTAAAAGTCCACTACTTGCTCTAAAGTTGCCATCCCACCGTTATGCATATATGGAGCTGTCAAGCCGATATTACGCAGGCTAGGTGCTTTAAACAGCGATTTGGTAGTGTTTCCAGCTCCTGGATCGTCTGAGGCAGGTCTGACTCCGTAGTTAGGGAAGAAGCCGTTAGTTGGATTATTAATAAGCGGATCAGTTGAATCAGTTGAAGCTACTCCTGCGGTTCTTCTTATCGAAGCGGTGGTGAATTCTGGAATCGTATGGCAGATGTTGCAATTACCGCCACCATTAGCCGTACTATTTACAAATACAGTCAGACCGCTTTTTTCCTGAGCGGTGAGAGCATTGATATTTCCCGCTTGGAATTTATCAAAAGGTGTATTGTCAGACACAAGAGTAGATATATACTTTTGCACTGCTAACCCAGAAAATAAGGAGAAGTTCCAATCTCTAAGCGAAAACTGATTTGCAGGTAAAGTCTGTCCTTCCTCACTCTCATTACCATCATCATTCTTGGCGAGGATTGTTGGTGTTCCATTACTATCAACTTGAATGATTGACTTTGACTTCCACCATTCCTTCTTAAAGGCTTTCCGAATCAGCTGATCGTAGGATGTGGTTTTCAGACCAGGGCGAGGAAATCGACTGTCAGATCCTAAAACACTGTCTTGCTGATCTACAAGTTGTTTACCTAAAGGTCTGAGGCTTTTGATCTTCTGACCTTTTTTTCGCAGAAACTTAGCACCGACTTCAGGTAAGGTACGACCATTAGCAGATGTCTCAAATTCACTCAATAGTGGTCCGGTGACTAGAGAAGCAATAGAGGAATTGTTGAGCGAAACGGAAACAGCAGTTAGTTGCTTTGGTTTTGTAGCTTTGTAAACTTTAGCACTCAGGTCTGCTGCTCCTTTTATATTCACCCCATTGAAGGTTTCCTTGGCGCGACCATCCCAAAACTGGAGTTTGTTGAAAATTGCATTAATTACCGTTGGGGTATTACGCGGCGCAACTCGACGCACATTAATTCCATTGACTTGAAAGCCGTCTGGATCTGGTTCAGATGTAGCCGAATCCACTGCTTGACCCGGAACAGTGTTCTTAAGAACACTGTAAAACACACCTTGGGATGAGGCGACATCGTTAGTGTTAGAAATAACCGTACTGGTTCGATCGTTAGGATCTGCCAGTTTGTGAAATGGAAAATCTGCCGCCGTGAGCTG
Source organism: Nostoc sp. DedQUE09 (assembly GCF_034530915.1). Classification (NCBI taxonomy): domain Bacteria; kingdom Bacillati; phylum Cyanobacteriota; class Cyanophyceae; order Nostocales; family Nostocaceae; genus Nostoc; species Nostoc sp. DedQUE09. Next base: position 13,067 of record NZ_JAVRCE010000033.1, on the reverse strand, counting down.
ATAGTTTGCAGCACCACCTACCTGGAAAGTTATATCTTTCAGTGATGCCAAAAGACCAGGACTGATTTGATTCTTTGATCTATTATCAGTTCCCGCATGAAAGTGACAACTAGCACAGGACTGAACGCCATCACTACCAAGCTGCATGTCCCAAAATAGGGCTTTTCCTAGCTTGAGTAAAGCTTGCTGGTCGTCAACAAAGTCTGTGAGATTGCTTGGTTGAGCCACTGCTGTCAAGAGTAGTGGGTTCGCCGGGGTAGGATCTCCAGATGTAGCCGATGGCAAACTGGTTATGTTATTTAGGGGAGTCGGGTTCGGTGTTACTTCTGCGGATACGATACCTCCACCAGCGATCGCCACAGAAACTATAACGAAAATTGCCAGAGGGCGTGAATATCTTGATATTATTCTGGTTTTATGCATTAAATAAAACCAGAATAATATCAAAATTAGCACGATTAATATTGCTAATGCGGTATTTGAGCGTATCATAAGACCTCGCGATACGTGTGGAAACCATCAGGTTGAAACTGACTCAGGAAGACTCAACCTTAATTTATGTAGTATTAAAGTACCAAAAATGTATTATAAGCGTATAAATGATGTATTTTAACCATCTATAAAATACTACGCCGCAGTAATCTGATTCTCTTAGGATTACTATTGTCATGAATGCTGCGACTTTCTCCAACTGACGCCACATTAGTAATATTTAATACATAGACCAGCAATTATCAGTCATTCTATGCCTATCCATCAGTACAATTAATCACGGGATCGCTTGCTGTATTCTTCACGATTTGTTACAAAAGTACAAAGAACTTCTAGAGACTTAAAACCACATGTTCGGCGGACTTACTGGTTTACAAAATCCTAAAGGCACAGATTGGGGAGAGCGGATGCTCAATACAGTCGCCAGCCAAACGATTCGCCACCTGTTTACCCAAAGCGAGTCAGTAGAAGTCTTTGTGCGCTGCTACCCCTCCAGCAAGCTCTTGCAAGGCAGCATTGATAGCTTCAAAATGAGCGGCCGTGGCTTGGTGATTCGGAGAGATTTTGCAGTTGAAGAGATGTCGTTTGAAACTGATGCGGTGGCCATTGACTTCGGCTCGGTTTTAAGTGGCAAACTTAGCCTTAAGCAACCTACTCAAGCGATCGCTCAAGTAATCTTATCAGAAGCAGGCATAAACCAAGCCTTTAATGCGGAACTGGTGAAAAAGCGCTTGCTTAACCTCACCGTACCATCACTGACAGAATTATCTGGCGGTGAACCAGTCTCCTTTACAGATGTTCAGGTACAGCTATTGCCAGAAAATCGCTTACAGCTTCTAGCAAAAGCAGATTTAAATAATGGCGAACTTGTACCCCTGAGCATGATTTTAACTGTAGGTATTGAAAGACGGCGGCGAGTTTCTTTCAAAGATCCAAAAATTCAACTTGACCAAGTGCCAGAAGCACAACGAGAAATCTCGCAAACCTTGAGCGTAGCGCTGGTAGAAATTTTAGATAATATGGTCGATTTGGATCGTTTTGACCTTGATGGAGTGAAAATGCGCCTCAACCGATTAGAAACTGAAGGTCAAAAAATTATTTTCAGTGGATATGCTGAAATTGAACGTATTCCAAATAGTCCTTAATCTAAGATTATAGGTAAACAAATTAAAGTGAAGCTTTAAACAAATTAAATACCGCCTAAATGATTTTAGGCGGTAGTTTAAATCTTTAGGTTTTGAAGAAAGTTAGGAGTCATTAATTACTCCTAACTTTTAACTTTTTATCTTCCCACGCCTACATATTGGAATCCTGCCCGTATCATTGCTTCGGGGTCGAGGAAGTTACGACCATCAATGATAACGGGGTGGGCCATCAATTTTGCCATCTTCACATAGTCGAGAGTGCTGAACTGCTGCCATTCGGTGACAAGTACTAAGGCATCACAGCCGTCAGCAAGTCTTTCGGCATCGGTTTCTACTAACACACCAGAAAGCCCATGACGTAGACCTGTTTGGGAAACAATGGGGTCATAGGCTTTAACTTTAGCTCCCAGCCGATTTAGCTGCTCAATTAGGTTGAGTGCTGGAGCGTCGCGCAAGTCGTCGGTATCGGGCTTGAAGGTCAGTCCGAGTAGTCCGACTGTTTTGCCTTTGAGAATTTTGAGAACTTGTTGGAGTTTTTCCAAAGCAATCAACCGCTGACGCTCGTTGACACTGACAGCAGATTTTAGTAGTTGGGCTTCATAACCATAGTCATCAGCAGTGTGAATCAGAGCGGAGACATCTTTGGGAAAACAAGAACCACCCCAACCAATACCAGCTTGTAAAAACTTGTTACCAATGCGGGAATCTAGACCGATACCTCTAGCTACTTGGGTGACATCAGCACCGACGCGATCGCAAATATTAGCAACTTCGTTAATAAAACTAATCTTAGTGGCTAAAAAGGCATTAGCGGCGTATTTAATCATCTCCGCCGAACTCAGGTCTGTTGCCAAAATTGGCACTGGAGGTAAAGACTGATCGTCAGCGTACTTGCGTTCCACAATTGGGGCATAGAGTTGTTGCATTAAAGCTACTGCTCTTTGGCTATTGCCTCCTAGTACAATACGATCAGGGTTAAAAGTATCGTGAACTGCCGAACCTTCGCGCAAGAACTCTGGATTGCTGACTACATCAAACTCGGCTACAAATTCAGATAATTTCTCATCACTCGGCACTCCACCCGCAGGTATCAGTGTTTTCTGCCGCTCTGCAACACCATCTAGAACAAGCATCCGCACCCAGTCACCTGAGCCAATGGGTACTGTAGATTTATTCACTATGACTTTATAACCACCGTTGAGATTTTCCCCAATCCCACGGGCTACAGCTTCAACGTAACGAGTATCACTTTCACCAGTGGGCAAAGGTGGCGTTCCCACAGCAATAAACAGAATTTCTCCGTGGGAAACTCCAGCAGCAAGATCGCTAGTAAAGTGAATCTTCTCTGTTTGAATGGCAGACTGCATAATTTCTGAGAGTCCCGGCTCAAAAATTGGAGACTGCCCAGACTTCATTAACTTAACTTTTTCTTCGTTGTTGTCTACGCAAATTACATCATGCCCAATATGAGCCAAGCAAGCGCCTGTAACTAAACCAACGTAACCAGTACCAATCACGCAAACACGCATTTATTTAACTCCTCACTTATTTGGGCTTAATCTTCAAAAAGAAGTTCTCAAGTTTACACTTACACATTTGGGAAAACTCAGCAACTAAATATACTAGCTACTGATGGAATTAGCCTGCATAAAAATTTAGAGCGACGCTAGACGCCACTCAGGTGCTTGAATTATTGACATCGCTTTGAATGCGATCGCGAAAATCTTCTATTGTTAGTTTTAGACCCTCTTGTAGAGGAATGGTAGGTTCCCAATTTAACCAAGTTTTTGCCTTTGTGATATCAGGCTGGCGACGGCGGGGATCGTCCGAAGGTAGTGCCTCGAATTTAATCTGCGCGTCTGGATTGATCATATTTTGCACAGTTTGTGCCAATTGTAAAATCGTGTATTCACCAGGATTACCCAGGTTGACTGGGCCAATGTAGTCGCTATTCATTAGGCGGATGAATCCTTCTACCAAATCGGAAACGTAGCAGAAACTACGAGTTTGTGAACCATCACCGTACACGGTTAAAGGATTACCCTGCAAGGCTTGAACTATAAAGTTGCTCACCACCCGACCATCATTTTCTAACATTCTCGGTCCGTAGGTGTTGAATATCCGCACAACTCGAATATCAACTTTATTTTGCCTGTAGTAATCAAATGCTAGAGTTTCAGCAATTCTTTTACCTTCGTCGTAGCATGAACGTATTCCAATGGGATTGACGCTACCTCTATACTCTTCAGTTTGAGGATGAACTTCTGGATCTCCGTATACTTCACTAGTAGAAGCTAAGAAAAACCTCGCTTTCACACGTTTAGCTAGCCCCAACATATTTAGTGTTCCCATCACGTTAGTTTTAACGGTTTTAACTGGGTTGTACTGGTAATGTACTGGTGAAGCAGGACAAGCTAAATGATAAATTTGATCGACTTCTAACCGAATTGGTTCGGTAATATCGTGACGGATCAATTCAAAGTACGGATGGCCTAACCATTTCAAAATGTTGCGTTTATGACCGGTGTAAAAATTATCCAAGCATATTATTTCATGGCCAGCAGTCATTAGTCGGTCGATGAGATGGGAACCAATAAACCCAGCACCGCCCGTCACCAAAATTCTCATAGTTTCCCAGTTACTTACAAATATTTTCAGTAGCTATTGCACTTACTTTTAGATTACCCACCTTGGGTACAAAAATACAAAACAAAAAAACGAACAAGGCTCAATCAAAAATTGTTGTTGAACTTACCTATTTTTTCACAGTTGTAGTTTTGTTATATTTTTACCTGTTTTCTTAAGAATTCAATTAGCAAAATAACAAATATTCTTTAAAAATTGTTTGTTGTTCTGCCGATCTTTATCAAATCTTCAAAAATATAAAGTATTTTTACGGTTATTAAGTTTTTAATTGGATACCAAAAATTAGTCGAGATCGGGTTGACACTCGCGCTAAAAATATATGCAAATAATACAGACGTAAACCTCTACAGCCGATTCTATTTATTACCAATATTTGAGGAAATTTGATGCCTCCGGCGGTCACTGAGCTTGTCGAAGTGCGGACTACGCTAACGTAGCCCAAGTCCACTTACTTGAACTGTATTCTGCCTTACATCATACAGCAGATGTAATGCTGTTAACCGTGGTAGAGAGAATTAAATTTGTGCTTTGAGTGCGTTGCGGTTCTCCAAGCATAATAATTGAGCAGGTCAGTTGTCTGGCTAACTGGGTTGTGACATCGCTAATGGCTAACCCTCCAGGACTAGTACGATTACGTATAAAAGGTAAAACTACTAAATCATATAATCTTGCTGCCTGTAAAATTGCTTGGGCAACATTTTCGTGAGCGATGATTTGAATTTCTGGGGCATTGGCTAAAGCCAATTTAGATACCAATAAGGAGAGATGCGATCGCCTCCAAGCAATTTTACTAGAACTAGTACGGCGATCGCACACATTCAGCACAGTAATGTGGCTCTGATTTGCCTCTGCGAGCATTTGGGCAAGTTGTACAGGTTGTAATGTCGGCGCTGTTAAATTTTCTATTGGTACTAAGATTCGCTGAATTTTTTTCGGTGATTGTACTAAACGTGTTACCGCTACTGGACAATGAGATGCCCAAAGCACACCATCAATCACATTTCCAAATAAACGCGCTCGCAACCCAGTTCGTTTACCCCAACCCATAACAATTAAATTAGCCTTTTGTTCGCGAGCCGCTCTGCTAATTCCTTGAGCAAAGGCATCATCAATTCGCAGCACTGGTTCTGCGGCTACGCCTAAAGCTCGACTTTGTTTAGTGGCTTTATTCAATAACCACTCACTCCGTTGTAGAGACGCTTCTAACTGGGGCGCATCCATGTGAGCAGCAGCAGTAGCGATCGCCAGGGGTATAATTTTGCCCTCAGACTGACGCGCTAATAATGCCGCCATTTCAGTCAAATACTGCTGGGTCTGAGGATTATATATAGGTACGACTATAGTAAAAGCACTGTCTGTTTCTGATGTGTTCTCCTCAGCTAGGGGTGGTGCTGGATCTTCATCTGGTGGGGAATTCAAACCAACAGCTGTTCGACTGGTGATCAACGGTCCCAAGGTTGATGTGACGAGCATTAAGACAATCACACTGTGTAATACTTCTAGTGGCAGTAACCCAGCCTGATATCCCACTAACGTTGCTGCTAACGTTGTACCAACCTGGGGAAGTGACAGCGACCACATCGTTAGCATTTCTTGCCATTTATAGCGGTAAACCAGTTTTGTCAACAAAGCTGCGATCAATTTACTGATAATCAAACCAACTACGATCAATAGCGTTAACTTGAGCGTATTCAGATTGTTTACAAAGACGGGTAGATCGATCAGTAAGCCAAGGTCAACAAAGAAAATGGGAATGAACAGCACACTGCCAATAAATACCACCTTTTCTTTGACTGGGCCTTCACCCACAGCTTCATTCACTGCCAAACCCGCTAAAAAAGCACCAACAATTTTTTCTACCCCAATCAATTGAGCGCCCACAGCTGCCAGAAACACAGAAAGCAACACAAACAAAAACTTGTTTCCTTCATCGTCTCCAGAGCGTTTGAAAAATTCTTTGCCTGCCCAATCAAAGCCTGTCACAACGGCCACAGAGTAGATAATTAACCAACCTGACAAAGTGAGTAATCTCGCAAAGCTGAATGCTTCAGTATGAGAGACTGCTACACAAATGGCTAATATCAGTACTGCACCAATGTTTGTAAAAATCGTAGCCCCAATGGTGACAGTAACAGCTTCGTTGTTTACCACTCCCAAACGGCTGATTATGGGGTATGCCAAAAGGGTATAGGAAGCAAATAAAGAGCCAATTAAGATTGAAGTATTCCAGCCATAGCCTAAAATCAGCCCTACTAAGGTTCCCATGACTAGGGGTACACAGAAAGTAAAGCTAGCAAACCCAAAGGCACGACTTGTTTTCCGGCGAAACTGTTCTAAATCGATTTCTAGCCCGGCGACAAACAGCAAATAAATTAACCCAATGTCTGAGAGTAGGTTAATCATCGGTGAGTCAGACTGAAAAAGATTCCAACCTGAAGGCCCAAGTACTAGCCCTGAGAAAACCAAACCCACTAATCCTGGTAATCTTAGCCGTTCAAACATGATGGGTATAACTAAGATGACCACCAGCAAAATAGCAAAGGGAACAATTGGTTCTTTGCCAAGAACTTGGGAAGTTGGTTCCAGAACAAGAACTTGTGATATTAGTTCCATATATAGGAATTGAAGGGGCTATGGTAAAACAGCGATTACCTTGGGGGCGATCGCCCGATCAATATGAATAAATAGAGAAGCCACCTGACGAAAAATCAAAAATCTTCTTAATTTACACTAACTAGGCAATTATTTAAGAACTAACTACCTACGGGTGGATTTGACTCAAAATGAACCGTAAGCGATCGTAGTCATCTTTCAGTAACACACTTAAGTTACGTCCAGCTTTAATTAACCATTCTCGGTCAGCTTTGCGTAACTGGTATACATCTCGAATGGCAGCTGCGGTTAAAGACTCGATTGGCGCACCATTAATACACAGCAGTGTCCGTAAAAAATCTAGTTCTTCAGTAAATTTAATGATAGCTTCTGGTTCACATCGATAAACAGCTTGATGAATTTGTGGGGGACGGGGTGGAAGATACTGATATACTCTTTGGTTATAACTTTTATTTTGCGAAGATAGTTCAAATCCCACGATCGCAGCCCTAAATTCTGTGCGGAGCATGGCAAATATTTGGGGTTGTTCCTCCCGTAAATCTTGCAAGGACAACCCTAATGCCCTCGCCCTGTGTACGGAATCTATGGGCATAGTTGTAGCATAATAGACTACAGCATAAATTTGATTGCCAGATTCTTCATCTACAGAACAGACCCAACTACCAAAGGGTGGCATCGAGGGAAAGCTTAAATCTTCCGGTTCTAAACACTGAGCTAAAAATTCGGTACTAGTAGTTTCAATCACCTCCGCAATGTGGTTGGGATGGCGATCGCCAGTGGCAAACTGTGGTAAAGGGAGGCGCATAGTAATTTAGTCATTAGTCATTGGTCATTAGTCATTAGTTTTTGCCAAATGACAAAGAACAAATGACTAATGACTAATCTTATTTGGCTTTTTTACGTCCGGCAGTGGTTTCTACGAGTTCCAATTCGCTCAGACGGAAGGTAACTAATTTATCCCAGTTACCACCTTCGAATAATACGGCTACTTTGCCGTCACTCACCCGTTGCACGAGTCCTTCGTAGCGATAATAGGTATCTGCGGGATTCTTGACGCGAACAGTTGCTCCAGGCAGAATCATTTTTTTAGCCTCGCTTGTTTCCTTTTAATAGCTTAATACTTGTTAATAGTCATTTGTCATTAGCAAAGGACAAAGGACAAATGACTAATGACGAATCAATAATACTTCTGCCTTTGTCGAAAATTTGCTACCGATTCTACTATTCCCAAGGAAATGAAGTTGGTTAGCATCGCAGAACGCCCATAACTCATCCAAGGTAGGGGAATTCCTGCCACAGGTGCTAACCCAACAGTCATACCAATGTTGACAATCAGCTGAAACACAATCATGGACAAAACGCCAATAGCCAACAAAGAACCAAAGTTATCTTTGGCGGTTTGGGCAACATGCAGTAGACGGAAGCAAATTAAGCAGAAGACAAACAGCACTACCAAACAACCAACAAAACCAAATTCTTCCCCTACTGCGGAAAAAATAAAGTCTGTATGCTGTTCCGGTACGAAATTCAGTTGTGTCATTGGCCCCTTGAATAGTCCCCATCCCCAAATTTCACCAGCACCAATAGCAATGCGAGATTGGATTAAGTGATATCCAGCACCGAGCGGATCGTGATCGGGATTCATGAATACAGTCAGACGGTCTTTTTGATACTCTTTCAAAACATGGTTCCAGGCGAAAACTCCTAATTCTCCACCCAGAATATTGAGAGTCCATGCACCGATAGCACCTAAACCAAATCGACGCCAGGGAAGAGTTTGCCAGCCCACAATAGCCATTGCAACTGACCAAACTATCCCTAATGGGCCAAAAGATAGTTCTTTGAATAAAACTATTGGCGCTGTTAAAGGCCAAGAGATACTAAACAAAATGGCGGCAACCACCGGAGAAATCATCAGAATTAACCAGCCTGGGTTAGCATTTGCCCAGTAAAGCATTCCTAAGACGATCGCACCAAATACCAGTGATGTTGCTAAATCTGGCTGTAAAAATACTAGCCCCCAAGGTATAGCGGTGATTGCCAGAACGCGGAAAACACCTTCTAGGCTAGAAGCAGTCCGCCTGTGTAGCAAAGCAGCTAAGGTGATGATCATGCCAACTTTGGCAAATTCTGAGGGTTGCACATTAAAGCCGGCGACACTAATCCACCGTTGTGCCCCTTTGGCGCTAGTACCAGCAATCATCACGGCAATTAAACTGAAGTTCGTCAGTGTGTATGTTACCCAGTGCCACTGCATCAAAAGTTCGTACCGGATGCGAGATAAAAATAGGGCTATAAGCACGCCGATACCCGCTACCATCCAGTGCCACCACCAGTCAGTTACTGGCTGCTTCAGTTCCGTACTGAGAATCATCAGGCCGCCAAAGATACTGACAGCAATCGGCAAACAAAAAAGTAGCCAATCTACATGCTGCCAGGGCTTAACCCAAGACTTCCAGCGAATTTTGGGGAGCGATCGTTTTAACAACATTGTGCCAGTTTAGACTTTAGCTTTAATTGTTGGGAATTGGGAATTGGGCATTGGGCATTGGTTATTCTCCTTTGCTCCCTTGCTTCCCCACTTCCTAATACCCAGTCCCTAGTATTCCCAAGCCATAGCCCAGGAAGTAGATAGAAATCAAAATTTATAATTATGTCAGGGCAGCAACTGATACTTTACCAGCAATGGTAAGAGCGATCGCTGTTAATGCTTTTGCTGAAGCTGAATCTGGATCGCCAACAACTATCGGTACACCACTATCACCACCAACTCGCGTGGAAATTTCTAGCGGCACACACCCCAAGAGTGGCACTCCCAATTCAGCAGCTGTTTTGGAGCCACCACCGGAACCAAAGATGTCATATTGCTTATCTGGTTGATCGGGGGGGATAAAATAGCTCATATTTTCCACGATCCCCAATACTGGAACATTCATTTGCTGGAACATCCGCAATCCCTTGCGAGAATCTAACAGAGCTACGTTTTGCGGCGTTGTGACAATTACTGCCCCTGCCATCGGCACTGCTTGCGTTAAAGTTAACTGAGCATCTCCGGTTCCCGGCGGCATATCTACAATCAGATAGTCCAGTTCACCCCATTCAACTTGATAGAGAAACTGGCGAATTACACCATTGAGCATAGGCCCCCGCCAAATTACTGGTTGATCTCGGTCAATCAAAAAGCCCATTGAAACTAATTTGACGCCGTGATTAAAAGCAGGTTCCAGAATGTCACCTGTTTCACTAGAACGCACAGTAATTTGAGCATCAGACAAACCCAGCATGGTGGGGTCATTGGGGCCGTAAATATCAGCATCTAGCAAGCCGACTTTCGCTCCAGTTTGAGCTAGAGCCACTGCTACATTCACTGCAACCGTACTTTTACCAACGCCACCTTTACCGCTGGATACAGCAATGATATTTTTGACTCCAGAAATGCCAGTGCGATCGGGTAAACTTTTTTGTTGGGGTGTTTCTGCCGTCACTTCTATACTGACATCTGTCACGCCTGGGAGTTTTTTGACAGCTTTCTGACAGTCTTCGACAATAAATTCACGTAAAGGACAGGCAGGAGTGGTTAATACTAAAGTGAAACTAACCTTACCACCGTCAATTTTTACGTTGCGAATCATATTCAGTTCTACCAGACTTTTGCGGAGTTCTGGGTCTTCCACTGGTCGCAAAATTTCTAAGACAGAGCGGGAATCGAGGACATCGTACATAAAAATTCAAAATTCAAAAAGAATAAATACACTTGTGGGGGAACATCTTAGCTATTAACTGGATGCCTTCTTAAGTAAGGTCAGCTAAGTTTTATCACTGTTACTGCCGTGATAAAACTTAGCAAATAGCATTATTACCTAATAGAATCTTAACTTTCTTTGGGCATTGGGCATTGAAAAGAGATAGAAGGGCAAGGTGCTACTCTTGCTGAAGGGAAAACTCTTCTCCCCTGCTCCCCTGCTCCTCGGTCACTGAGCGTAGCCGTTGGCGTAGTCACTGAGCGTAGTCTCTCGTAGAGAAGTGCAGCCTTTCGTAGAGAAGTGCTGCTCCCTTGCTACCTTGCTTCTTCCCCAATCCCCACTACCTAAAAATCAAAACAACTGTCATTAAGGGATTTTTTCTGACCAGATACCGCTGGTAATGCCGTCTTTTCTACTGCTTCGACTAAAGAACGTGCAACGCGGTCTGCATAAGGACGGGATAAAGACCAAATCAGGGGTGATAACCAACCCCGTAGGGTTACAGAATAAGACAAACAAGTACCACAAACTGTTGACTCTACTTGGTAAGTTACCCGTTCCTCTATTCCAGGAATCGCCATCACGCGGATACTCAGCATCTCTCTGGGATTGACGCGTTCCACAAAAATTCTGATGGGAATCGGCGAAAAGCGTGTTACAGCTTGAAAAATTAATCCTGGTTTGGGTACTAATCCGTGGGGTACATTAGTACTCTTAAGTTGTGGATGCCAAGAAACATCTGTTAAGTCAACCACTTTTTGCCACAGTTCATCTACAGAAGCAGAACTAATCTCTCGATACGTCCACACCAGAGAAGCGCAAAACCGACGACGTTTGCGGTGGATGAATTTGGATAACCAACCTTGCATTTTCCTAATCCTCCTCCCTAGACACTTTTCTGGTAACTCTGGTATGGCGTTCAACTACGCTTAACTGCTAAATTAAAACTTTCTCAAAAATGTCCTAAATCATAGCAAGCCCCGATTTCGATACAGACCCTAACAGTCAACATCAGCAATATGGCAAAAAATTTCTGAGTAGGCCAGTCAAATCGTTGATACCTCAAGCTTAAGACTAAAATTTAGTCTTTATACCAGAATATTCCAATTAAGAATTTCAAAAAAAACTAATTCAATATACAAGCCTATACGCATTTGAGGGAAAATAACTCTAGTGATGCCCATCAATCGGATAAATGCTTAACCCAGGAAGAAAAAAGCGGGTTGGGCAAATAAAGCTAGATTGTTGGCGCGTGTTTCCCCCAAATTTTAAAATGAAAAATTTGTGGCTTTCTGGAAATTGTAATTTAGGTTCGGGAATCTATGTTGACCAACTCGCAAATACCAACTGTAGAAGCAGAATCATCAAAGTCTTTGCCAGCAGATAACGCTCAGGCTAGGGTCAGTCAGTTTATGAAACAGCTGCAAGACGAAATTACCGAATCATTGGCAAAACTAGATGGTGTGGCTAAGTTTCATGAAGATAGTTGGGAACGCCCAGAAGGAGGGGGAGGGCGATCGCGCGTGCTGCGAGAAGGTGCAATATTTGAACAAGCAGGTGTAAATTTTTCTGAAGTTCAGGGTTCCCATTTGCCACCCTCAATTTTAACCCAACGCCCGGAAGCCGCAGGGCATGGCTTTTATGCCACAGGCACTTCAATGGTATTACATCCTCGCAATCCTTATGTGCCCACAGTTCATCTCAATTATCGCTACTTTGAAGCGGGGCCAGTGTGGTGGTTTGGTGGCGGTCTTGACTTGACACCTTATTACCCCTTTGCTGAAGATGCGGCACATTTACACAAAACATTAAAGCAGGCTTGCGACCAACACCACCCAGAGTATTACCCGGTGTTTAAGCGGTGGTGTGATGAATATTTTTACCTGAAGCATCGTGATGAGACACGGGGCGTCGGTGGTCTATTTTTTGATTACCAAGATGGGCAGGGTGCTTTATACCGCGGCCCAAATGCCAATGGAGAAGCGGCTATTTATAGCAATCAGGTGGGAACACCAGCAACCCGCAATTGGGAAGATTTGTTTGCTTTTGTGCAAGACTGTGGTAGAGCATTTTTACCAGCCTATGTACCAATTGTAGAACGGCGCAATGGGATGGAGTATGGCGATCGCCAACGAAATTTTCAACTCTACCGTCGGGGACGATATGTAGAATTTAACTTGGTTTATGACCGAGGCACTATTTTTGGTCTGCAAACCAACGGACGCACCGAATCAATTCTCATGTCCCTACCGCCCTTAGTACGCTGGGAATACGGCTATCAACCGGAACCCAATTCCCCTGAAGCCGAGTTGTATGAAACTTTCCTTAAACCTCAAGATTGGATCAATTGGACACCTAAATAGTTTTGAGTGCTGAGTGCTGAGTGCTGAGTGCTGAGTGCTGAGTGCTGAGTGCTGAGTGCTGAGTG